>NZ_BAAGDE010000034.1:0-66621 GCF_054660795.1 Mycobacterium sp. MUNTM1 | reverse complement strand
AGACGTCAGATATCTCCACTAAGCCCGGAGGTCCTCCCCACAATCAACAACCGTCACCAACGTGTCTGCCGAGTACAGCTAGTCGCTGGGATCGGGCAACACGCGCAGGTGTCCGCGGCGCCGTCCGGAGCGATGCTCGGGCGGTGCCAGCAGGCTGCTGCTGGGCGCGGTGGCCTGCGACCCGCCGTGATGGATGTGCGCGTCGGCGAACCCGTTCACGGGCGTGGCCGCGTACGGCGCGCCGCGATCGCCGCCCTCGCGCACCGCGTCGGCGAGGGCGACCAAGTCGTCCTCGTCAGGGTGGGTGGGCTCAGAAACGAGGGGGCCGGCATGACGCACCAGCTCCCACCCGCGGGGAGCGGTGATCCGACCGGCATGGTTGACGCACAAATCCCAGGAATGCGGTTCCCGCGCGGTCGCCAACGGACCGACGACTGCCGTCGAGTCCGAATAGACGAACGTCAGGGTCGCCACGGCGTAGTGCGGGCACCCGGGCCGGCAACAGCGACGGGGAACGTTCACGCTCGAAAGGCTATCGTGCGCAAACGCCGCCGAAGCGCCGGACACGCGCAACTCCCGGGCCCTCGATGTGCAACCGTTACCATCGGCGCGTGGGCGATTCGCGCAGCTCCCCGCGAAGAGATCGGTTTTCCGACGGTTCGACTCCGCGGCGAACCGCTACCCATCGGCTCTTCCGCAGGGGCCGCGATATGCGCGGCCCGCTGTTGCCCCCGACCGTGCCGGGGTGGCGCAGCCGCGCCGAACGGTTCGACATGGCGGTGCTGGAGGCCTACGAGCCCATCGAGCGGAGTTGGCAGGAGCGGCTGACCGAACTGGACGTGGCGGTCGACGAGATTCCGCGCATCTCGGCCAAGGATCCCGAGAGCGTGCAGTGGCCACCCGAGGTGATCGCCGATGGGCCGATCCCGCTGGCGCGGTTGATCCCGGCCGGCGTCGACGTCCGCGGCAACTCCACGCGGGCGCGAATTGTGTTGTTCCGCAAGCCAATTGAGCGACGGGCCAAAGACACCGTCGAACTCGGCGACCTGCTACACGAAATCCTGGTGGCCCAGGTCGCCATCTACCTCGACGTTGAGCCGTCGGTCATCGATCCGACGATCGACGACGAGTAACTTCTCCGTCCGCGTCGCGCGTAGAGCGCTGGAGGCTTAACGCTCGGCGCGCGTTGCGATCAGAGTGCGTCAGATTATGCCGCGCTTGAGGCGGCGGCGCTCGCGTTCGGACAAACCGCCCCAGATACCGAAGCGCTCGTCGTGCTCGAGGGCGTACTCGAGGCACTCGTGACGCACCTCGCAACCCAGGCAGATCTTCTTCGCCTCGCGGGTGGAACCGCCCTTCTCGGGGAAGAAGGCTTCGGGGTCGGTCTGGGCGCACAGCGCGCGGTCCTGCCACTGGTCGGCGGCCGGCTCCGGCAGGGGCTCGGGCTCGAAAGCGATTGGCGCATCAGGAACCACGGTCAAATGGGGCCGAGCGGGGCGGTCCAGCGCGGGGTCGATGTCGGTGTGCGGCGTGCTCGCCATGGCGCCTCGAAAAGTTTCGTAAGACATACGGTCGTCCGCCTCCTCAGCTTGATTGAGAGAGTGTGATTGTTTTCCCACTGTTCTGATGTACAGACAATTCGAACAAGTGATCGAATCTCGGTCTGCGACACCGGAGTCGGCCGGCCAACCGGGAAATGACACTGTTGTGATTAGACACGGGTTGACCTGCCGGGTCAAGCACTTCGGCGCATTTCCATACCATCTCGTGATCGAATTTCGGCGTTTCTGTTGTTTTGGGCCTTCGGCGTGTCGATCACAGGGCCCTCAACTTTCCCACAAGTTGCCCACAACCGCTGGGGAACCGCAACTTTGAGGCACCCCCGATGGGCCCGTCGCAGCACCGCGGCCGGGCAGTACTGTCGTGCAATGTGAAGGTCACCGTTCTGGTCGGTGGGGTTGGCGGCGCCCGCTTCCTGCTGGGGGTTCAACAGCTGTTCGGGCTCGGTCAATTTCAGTCGCAACGGCGCCCGGACACCGAGGCCGGCAGTCACGAGCTGGCGGCGATCGTCAACATTGGCGATGACGCCTGGATCCACGGACTGCGCGTCTGCCCCGATTTGGACACCTGCATGTACACCTTAGGTGGAGGTGTAGATCCGGAGCGAGGGTGGGGGCACCGCAACGAAACTTGGCACGCCAAAGAGGAATTGGCGCGCTACGGCGTGCAGCCGGACTGGTTCGGACTCGGCGACCGCGACCTCGGCACCCACCTGGTGCGCACCCAGATGCTCAACGCCGGCTACCCCCTGTCGCAGATCACCACCGCGCTGTGCGACCGCTGGCAACCCGGCGCGCGGCTGCTGCCCGCCAGCGACGACCGGTGCGAGACCCACGTGGTGATAACCGATCCCGACGACGGCAGCCGGCGGGCCATCCACTTCCAGGAGTGGTGGGTGCGCTACCGGGCCCAGGTGCCCACGCACAGCTTCGCGTTCGTCGGCGCCGAAAAGGCGGCCGCCACAACTGATGCCACGGCGGCCATCGCGGACGCCGACGTCATCCTGCTGGCGCCGTCGAACCCGGTGGTGAGCGTCGGCGCCATCCTGGCCGTGCCCGGCATCCGCGGCGCGTTGCGTGCGGCGCGCGCACCGATCGTCGGCTACTCGCCGATCATCGGCGGAAAGCCCTTGCGCGGCATGGCCGATGCCTGCCTGTCGGTGATCGGGGTCGAGTCGACCGCCGAGGCGGTCGGCCGCCACTACGGCGCGCGCCGCGACACCGGCATCCTGGACGGCTGGCTGGTGAGCGAGGACGACCGCGCCGACGTCGACGGCGTCACGGTGCGCTCGGTGCCGCTGGTGATGACCGACCCGGCGGCGACGGCCGAGATGGTCCGGGCCGGGCTCGACCTGGCGGGGGTGAGCCCGTGACCCGCGCCGGCGACGATGCAGAGCACAGCGATGCGAAGGAGCGGCGCCGATGACTCCTGCGCCCGGCGAGCACGGCAGCGCCGCCGCCATCGAAATCCTGCCCGTCGCCGGGCTGCCCGAGTTCCGGCCCGGCGACGATCTGGGCGCGGCCGTCGCCGCGGCCGCGCCGTGGCTGCGCGACGGTGACGTCGTCGTGGTCACCAGCAAGGCGGTGTCCAAGTGTGAGGGCCGGCTGGTGCCGGCGCCGCGGGATCCCGAGCAGCGCGACGAACTGAGGCGCAAGCTGGTCGACGACGAAGCCGTCCGGGTGCTCGCCCGCAAGGGCCGAACCCTGATCACCGAGAACCGGATCGGTGTGGTGCAGGCCGCCGCGGGCGTGGACGGATCCAACGTCGGCCGCGACGAACTGGCGCTGCTGCCGGTCGACCCGGACGGCAGCGCCGCGGCCTTGCGCGCCGGGCTGCGCGAGCGGCTCGGCGTCGAGGTCGCCGTGGTCATCACCGACACGATGGGCCGCGCCTGGCGCAACGGCCAGACCGACGCGGCCGTGGGCGCGGCGGGTCTGGCTGTGCTGCACGGCTATTCGGGGGCCGTCGATCAGCACGGCAACGAGCTGCTGGTCACCGAGGTCGCGATCGCCGACGAGATCGCCGCGGCCGCCGATCTGGTGAAGGGCAAGCTGACCGCGATGCCGGTGGCGGTGGTGCGCGGCCTGTCCGTGACCGACGACGGCTCGACCGCGCGGCAGTTGCTGCGGCCGGGCACCGAGGACCTGTTCTGGCTCGGCACCGCCGAGGCCCTGGAGATGGGCCGGCGCGAGGCGCAGCTGCTGCGCCGATCGGTGCGCCGGTTCAGCGCCGAGCCGGTCCCCGCCGATCTGCTTCAGGCCGCCGTCGCCGAGGCGCTGACCGCACCGGCGCCGCACCACACCCGGCCGGTGCGGTTCGTCTGGCTGCATACCCCGGCCACCCGGACCCGGCTGCTGGACCGCATGAAGGACAAGTGGCGCGCCGACCTCGCCGGTGACGGCCGGCCCGCCGACTCCATCGACCGCCGGGTGGCGCGCGGCCAGATCCTCTACGACGCACCCGAAGTCGTCATCCCGATCCTGGTGCCCGACGGCGCCCACGCCTATCCCGATGCCGCCCGCACCGACGCCGAGCACACCATGTTCACCGTCGCGGTCGGCGCGGCCGTACAGGCCCTGCTGGTCGCGCTGGCGGTGCGCGGGCTGGGCAGCTGCTGGATCGGCTCGACGATCTTCGCCGCCGACCTGGTGCGCGCCGAGCTCGAGTTGCCCGCCGACTGGGAGCCGTTGGGCGCCATCGCCATCGGCTATGCCGCCGAACCGGCCGGGCCGCGCGATCCGGCAGACCCCGGTGATCTGCTGATCCGCAGGTAATACTGAGCCCATGAAGTTCGCGGGCAAGGCGACGGCCTCGGCCGACAAGGTCCGCGGCGGTTACTACACCCCCGCGCCGGTGGCCCGCTTCGTGGCCGGCTGGGTGCGCGCGGCGGGTCCCAAGATCGTCGAACCCTCCTGCGGCGACGGCGCCATCCTGCGCGAGCTGGCCCGGCTCAGCGACCAGGTGCGGGGCGTCGAGCTGATCGCCGACGAGGCGGCCAGGTCCCGCCGGTTCGCACCCGTCGACGCCCAGAGCCTGTTCGCCTGGCTCGCCACCGCCGAGGCCGGCGGCTGGGACGGGGTCGCCGGCAACCCGCCCTACATCCGGTTCGGCAACTGGCCGTCGCCGCAGCGCGATCCGGCGCTGGAGCTGATGCGGCGCGTGGGCCTGCGCCCCACCCGGCTCACCAACGCGTGGGTGCCGTTCGTGGTGGCGAGCACCGTGCTGGCGCGCGACGGCGGACGGGTGGGGCTGGTGCTGCCGGCCGAGCTGCTACAGGTCAGCTACGCCGCGCAGCTGCGCGACTTCCTGCTGAGCCGGTTCCGCGAGATCACCCTGCTGACCTTCGAGCGCCTCGTGTTCGACGGCGTCCTGCAGGAGGTCGTGTTGTTCTGCGGCGTCGTCGGCACCGGCCCCGCGCGCATCCGCACGGTCCACCTGACGGACGCCGACGCCCTGGCCGGGGCCGACCTGGACGTCGAAGCGGCGCCGGCGCTCCTGCACGAGGACGAGAAGTGGACCAAGTACTTTCTGGACCCCGCCGCGATCCGGCTGCTGCGCGCGCTCAGAAGGTCGGGCAGCCTGACCCGGCTCGGGTCGGTCGCCGAGGTCGACGTCGGCATCGTGACCGGACGCAACGCCTTCTTCACGTTCACCGACGCCCGGGCCGGCGAGCTGAAGGTGCGGCCGCACTGCGTCCCGCTGGTCTCGCGCAGCGCCCAGCTGTCCGGGCTGGTCTACGACACCGATTGCCGGGCAAGCGATCTCGCCGCCGGGCAGCGCTGCTGGCTGCTCAACGCGCCCCGCGAACCGGACGATCCGGCGTTGAGGGCGCACGTCCGCGCCGGCGAGGCGGCCGGGGTGCACCGCGGCTACAAGTGCTCGATCCGCAAGCCGTGGTGGGTCACGCCGTCGCTGTGGGTGCCCGACCTTTTCCTGCTGCGCCAGGTCCACCAAGCGCCGCGTCTGACCGTCAACGCCACCGCGGCCACGAGCACCGACACCGTGCACCGGGTGCGCCTGACCGCCCCGGTCGAGCCGGCCGCGCTGGCCGCCGCGTTCCACAACAGCGTGACGTTCGCCTTCGCCGAGATCATGGGCCGCAGCTACGGCGGCGGCGTCCTGGAGCTCGAGCCCCGCGAGGCCGAGCAGCTGCCGATTCCCCCGCCGGCACATGCCGATGCCGAACTCGCCTGCGATGTGGACTTGCTGCTGAAGGCCAACGAGATCGAAAAGGCGCTCGACGTCGTCGACCGCCGCGTGCTGATCGACGGCCTGGGCCTGCCCGCCGACGCGGTGGCGGACTGCCGCGCGGCGTGGGTGTCGTTGCGGGATCGGCGGAAACGGCGGGGGTCACGATGAGCGTGCGGGAATCGGCGATCGCCGTGCTGTCCGACTGGGAGCCCTCCGACCCGGCCCAGGATTCGTTGCGGCACGCCGTGTTGGCGTTCGTGCACGCCCGCGCCGACGCGTGCCTACGCGAGTGCGTGCCCGGCCATGTCACCGCGTCGGCGCTGGTGCTCGACCACACCGGCAGCCAGGTGCTGCTGACCCTGCATCCCCGCGTGGGCCGGTGGGTGCAGCTGGGCGGCCACTGCGACGACGCGGACACCGACGTCCTCGCGGCGGCGCTGCGCGAGGCCACCGAGGAGTCCGGGATCGACGGGCTGCGCATCGGGCCCCGACTGGCCGCGGTGCACGTGCATCCGGTGACCTGCTCGCTGGGCGTGCCGACCCGCCATCTGGACCTGCAGTTCGTCGCGCACGCGCCGGCCGGCGCGCAGATCGCGATCAGCGACGAGTCCGACGACCTGCGATGGTGGCCCGCCGACGCCCTGCCGGAGGGGACGGATCACGCGCTGGCCTATTTAGTGTCGCGGGCGACGCGAGCGTGACAGCGGCGTCACGTTCGACGTCGAGCGTGACTGTGGCGTCACGTTCGGCGGCGAAAAGGCCGCAGCTAGACGTCGGACGAGTACCGGATGCCGCCGTCGGGAATGGACACGCCGGGCCACACCCGGGCGCCGCGCAACAACTCGCAGCGCGCCCCGATGTCGGCGCCGTCGCCGATCACGCCGTCGCGGATCAGCGCTCGGGGGCCGATGCGCGCGCCGAAGCCGATGATCGAGCGCTCGATCACGCTGCCGGCCTCGACCTTGACGCCGTCGAAGATGACCGCGCCGTCCAGCCGGGTGCCCGGGCCGATCTCGGCGCCCCGCCCGACGACCGTGCCGCCGATCAGCACCGCGCCCGGCGACACCGCGGCGCCGTCGTGCACCAACTGCTCGCCGCGGTGGCCGTGCAGCGCCGGCGACGGGGCGATGCCGCGCACCAGATCCGCCGAGCCGCGCACGAAGTCCTCGGGCGTGCCCATGTCGCGCCAGTAGCTGGCGTCGACGTAGCCGCACACCTTCACGCCGGGGTCGGACAGCAGCGCGGGGAACACCTCGCGTTCCACCGAGACCTCCCGGCCGCGCGGAATCCGGTCGATCACCTGCCGGGAGAAGACGTAGGTGCCGGCGTTGATCTGGTCGGTCGGCGGGTCCTGCGTCTTCTCCACGAAGGCGGTGACCCGGCCGTTGTCGTCGGTGGTCACGCAGCCGAACGCCCGCGGGTCGCCGACCCGCACCAGGTGCAGGGTGACGTCGGACTGCTGGGCGCAGTGGAAGTCCAGCATCTGGCCCAGGTCGCACCCGGAGAGCACGTCGCCGTTGAACACCATCACGGTGTCGTGCCGCAGGTGCCCGGCGACGTTGGCGATGCCGCCGCCGGTGCCCAGCGGGTGCTCCTCGGTGACGTAGTCGATCTGCAGGCCCAGCTTGGAGCCGTCGCCGAACTCCGCCTCGAACACCCCGGCCTGATACGACGTGCTGAGGATGACGTGCTCGATGCCGGCCGCGGCGACCCGCGAGAGCAGATGCGTGAGGAACGGCAGCCCCGCGGTGGGCAGCATGGGCTTGGGCGCCGACAGGGTCAGCGGCCGCAGCCGGGTGCCCTTGCCGCCGACCAGGATCACCACATCGACTTCTGGACTTGCCACCTCAGTGTCGCCCTTCTACCAGTTTCCGCCGGCCGGAGGTGCGCAGCGCGCTGCGCACCATCAGGCGGGATCGCACCGCCAGCGAGGCGCGCAGGATCCAGCGCAGCGGAGCGCGCAGCCAACCGGAATGCCGGTCGGCCAGGAACATATACGTGCTCTTGTGGTGGGCGGCCAGGTGGTTGGCCGGATCCCCGCCGGTGGAGTGGCCCTTGTGGTGCAGCACCTCCGCCGACGGGACGTAGACGGACAGCCAGCCGGCCTTGCCGAGCCGGTCGCCGAGGTCGACGTCCTCCATGTACATGAAGTAGCGCTCGTCGAACCCGCCGATCTCGCCGAACGCCGCGCGGCGCACCAGCAGGCACGAACCCGACAGCCAGCCCACCGGCCGCTCGCTGGGCTCCAGCCGCTCCTGGCGGTACGCCGCCGACCACGGGTTGCGCTTCCAGAACGGCCCGACGACCGCGTGCATGCCGCCGCGGATCAGGCTGGGCAGGTGCCGCGCCGACGGATACACCGACCCGTCGGGATCGCGAACCAGCGGGCCCAGCGCGCCGGCGCGCGGCCAGCGCGAGGCGGCGTCCAGCAGTTCGTCGATGCTGCCCGGGCCCCACTGCACGTCCGGGTTGGCCACGATGACCCAGTCGTCGTCGCGGTCCAGCTGGGCGACGGCGCGATTCACCGCGGTCCCGTAACCCAGGTTGGCTCCGGTGTGGAACAGCCGGACGTTGGGATAGCGCTCGACGGCGGCCTCGGGGGTGCCGTCGGTGGAGCCGTTGTCGGCCAGCAGCACGCACACCTCGCGTTCGGTTGCCAGCGACAGCGAGGCCAGGAAGCGCTCCAGGTGCGGGCCCGGTGAATAGGTCACCGTCACGACCGGCAGGACGTCAGTCACGCGTAGAGGGTAACGGTCGATCGGCCGCAACAGCGCCAGCAACGTTGCTTGGAGAGGCGGCCAGGGCCGCGACAAGCGCAGGGCGCCAAGGCCTCAGCGGCCGCATCCCCGCCGCCACGGACTGGCCGCTGGACAGCGCGGAGTAGGCCGGCCGGGGCGCGGGGCGGGGGAAGTGGTCGGTGGTGACCGGTCGCACCCGCTCCGGATCGGCGCCGCACTCCTCGAAGACGGCGCGGGCCTGTTCGAACCGCGAGCAGGCGCCCTCGTTCGCGGCGTGCAGGATCGGACCGGGCACACCAGAGTCGACGATCTGCAGCAGCGCGGCGGCCAGGTCGCCGACGTAGGTCGGGGAGCCGGTCTGGTCGTTGACCACGTCCACCGGGCCGTCCCCGGCGGCCAGCCGGCGCATGACGGCGACGAAGTCTTTGCCGGTGCCACCGGTGTAGACCCAGGCGGTGCGGACCACGACCGCCTCCGGCAGCGCCGCCAGCACGGCCCGCTCCCCGGCGAGCTTGCTGCGGGCGTACACACTCTGCGGCGCGGTTTGATCGGTGGGCTCATACGGCCGGGGCGCCGCGCCGCCGAAGTCCCCGTTGAACACGTAGTCGGTGGAGACGTGGACCAGTTGCGCGCCGGCCCGTGCGCAGGCGCGGGCGATGTGCCCGGGTCCGGCTTCGTTGACCGCGAACGCGCCGGCCTCGTCGCTCTCGGCGCCGTCGACGTTGGTGTAGGCCGCGCAGTTGATCACCACGTCGCCGGGCTGCACGATGCGCTCGGCGGCCGCGGGGTCGGTGATGTCCCACTGCGACGACGTGAGCGCCAGGGCGTCGCGGCCCTGACTTGCGGTGAGCGCGGTCAAATATCCGCCCAGCTGCCCGCCGGCGCCGGCGATCACGATCCTGCCTGACATGGTTCGAGTTTGGCATGGCGCGAAATCCACGGCCCAAGCCCGGGGCACGCGGGGCTTCGCTACCCGTGAAGCTCCTGTGTCGCAAGTAATGTAGTGGGATGCCTGTGCAACGTGTGGTTCGTGTGATTGCCACCGCGCTGACGCTCGCGGTCGTCGTCGGCACCGGGATCGCGTGGAGCAACGTCCGTTCTTTCGAAGACGGCATCTTTCACATGTCCGCGCCCTCGCTGGGCAAGGGCGGCGACGACGGCGCGATCGACATCCTGCTGGTCGGGCTGGACAGCCGCACCGACGCGCACGGCAACCCGTTGTCGCAGGAGGAACTGGACACGCTGAAGGCCGGCGACGAGGAAGCCACCAACACCGACACGATCATCCTGATCCGCATTCCCAACAACGGGAAGTCGGCCACCGCGATCTCGATCCCGCGCGACTCCTACGTCGCCGCCCCGGGCCTGGGTAAGACCAAGATCAACGGCGTCTACGGCCAGACCCGCGAGGCCAAGCGCACCGCCCTGGTCAAGGCCGGCGCGTCGGCCACCGAGGCGGCGGCCCAGGGCACGGAGGCCGGCCGCGAGGCGCTGATCAAGACCGTCGCCGACCTCACCGGCGTCACCGTCGACCACTACGCCGAGATCGGCCTGCTCGGCTTCTCGCTGATCACCGACGCCCTCGGCGGCGTCGACGTCTGCCTCAAGGAGCCGGTGTTCGAACCGCTTTCGGGCGCCGACTTCCCAGCCGGCCCGCAGCGACTCAACGGCCCCGAAGCGCTCAGCTTCGTGCGTCAGCGCCACGAGCTGCCGCGCGGCGACCTGGACCGGGTGGTGCGCCAGCAGGTGGTGATGGCCTCGCTGGCCCACCGGGTGATCTCCGGCAAGACGCTGTCCAGCCCCGCCACGGTCAAGCGGCTGGAGGCCGCCGTCCAGCGCTCGGTGGTGATCTCCGCGGGCTGGGATGTCATGGATTTCGTGCAGCAGATGCAGAAACTGGCCGGCGGCAACGTCGCCTTCGCCACCATCCCGGTGCTCGACGGCGCCGGTTGGAGCGACGACGGCATGCAGAGCGTGGTGCGGCTGGATCCGCATCAGGTCGCCGACTGGGTGGGTGGCCTGCTGCACGATCAGGAGCAGGGCAAGACCGAGGAGATCGCCTACACGCCGGCGAAGACCACCGCCAGCGTCCTCAACGACACCGACATCAACGGCCTCGCCTCGGCCGTGTCAGACGTGTTGAGCTCCAAGGGGTTTGCCACGGGTACGGTGGGCAACAACGAGAGCGGGCACGTCAAGGCCAGCCAGGTGCGCGCCGCCAAGAGCGACGACCTGGGGGCGAAGGAGGTCTCCAAGGAATTGGGTGGGCTGCCGGTGGTCGCCGACACCTCGCTGGCGCCGGGTGCGGTGCGGGTGGTGCTGGCCAACGACTACAGCGGCCCGGGCTCGGGCCTGTCCGGCGGCCCGGAGGTCATGCCGGCCAAGGTGTCCACCGCCGGCGCGGTGGCGGCCGACCCCAAGGTTCCCGCGCCCTCGCCGATCCTGACCGCCGGCTCCGACAAGCCGGAGTGCATCAACTGACCACGCTGAGCGGGGCCATCCTCGATCCGATGCTGCGGGCCGATCCGGTGGGTCCGCGCATCACCTACTACGACGACGCCACCGGCGAGCGCATCGAACTGTCCGGTGTGACGCTGGCCAACTGGGCCGCCAAGACGGGCAACCTGCTGCGCGACGAGTTGGGCGCCGGACCGGGCAGCCGGGTGGCGATCCTGTTGCCCGCGCACTGGCAGACGGCGGCCGTGCTGTTCGGGGTGTGGTGGATCGGCGCCGAGGCGGTGCTGGCGGGCCCGGCCGACCTCGCGCTGTGCACGGCGCAGCGCCTGGACGAGGCGGACGACGCGGTCGGAGGCGGCGAGGTGGCGGTGCTGTCGCTGGATCCGTTCGGCCGCCCGGCGCCCGACCTGCCGATCGGCGTGACGGACTACGCCACCGCGGTGCGGGTGCACGGCGACCAGATCGTGCCCGAACCGAGCCCGGGCCCCGCGCTGGCCGGGCGATCGGTCGAGGACGTGCTGGCCGATTGCCAAAGCTCCGCGGCCGCAAGGGGTTTGACGTCGAGCGACCGGGTGCTCTCCGGCGCGGCGTGGCCGGGGCCCGCCGAGCTGGTGGACGGCCTGCTGGCGATCATGGCGGTCGGCGGCTCGCTGGTGCAGGTGGCCAACGCCGACCCGGCCGGGCAACAGCGCCGCATCGAGACCGAAAAAGTCACCAGGGTCCTGTAGGCCCCTCCCCTTCCCCTCCGCGAGCGTGTGTATCTGTACGGCGACACGTCGTACACGGCGTACAACTGGTACAACTGCGCACCCTCGCGCTGGGCTCTGGCGCCGGCGCCTCTTGGATTCATATTGATATCGCTATATTTCGATGTTAACGTCGTGCAAGCATGGGCTTAACGCTTCAGACGATAGGAAGGTTGCGGCAATGGCGGTGTACGGGCTCCTGGCGAAGGCGGCAGGCACGGTGGTCACCGGGTTGGTCGGCGTGACCGCCTACGAGGTGGTGCGCAAAGCCGTGGCCAAGGCGCCGCTGCACGAGACCGCGGTCAAGGGCGCCGAGCTCGGGCTGCGCGGCACCCGCAAGGCCGAGGAGGCCGCCGAGTCGGCGCGCCTCAGGCTGGCCGACGTCATGGCCGAGGCCCGCGAACGCATCGGCGAGGAGGCGCCCACTCCCTCGATCGCCGACACCCACGACCACGACCACTGATCGACGCGATATGGACCTCGCCCTAGTCCCCGACATCGCAGACGAGGTGCGAACCGAAGACCCTGCGCTGCAAGTCATTTCGGATGCAGCGGGACGCATGCGGGTCGCCGTCGACTGGGTGCGCGCCAACTCCGGGCGCGCGGTCGCGGTCGAAGAGGCGGTCGCCAAGTGCGAGGGCGTGCGCGTGGTGCACGCCTACCCGCGCACCGGATCGGTCGTCGTCTGGTACTCGCCGCGGCGCTGCGACCGCTCCGCGGTGCTGGCCGCCGTCGGCGAGGCGTTGCACATCGCCGCGGAGCTGATCCCGGCCCGCGCGCCGCATTCGGAGGAGATCCGCAACGCCGACGTGCTGCGCATGGTCATCGGCGGGGCCGCGCTGGCCCTGCTCGGGGTGCGCCGCTACGTCTTCGCGCGGCCACCGTTGCTGGGCCCCAGCGGCCGGGTGTTCGCCACCGGCGTCACGGTGTTCACCGGCTATCCGTTCCTGCGCGGCGCGCTGCGCTCGTTACGTTCCGGCAAGGCAGGCACCGACGCGCTGGTGTCGGCGGCGACCGTGGCGAGCCTGGTGCTGCGCGAGAACGTCGTCGCGCTCACCGTGCTGTGGTTGCTCAATATCGGTGAATACCTTCAGGATCTGACGTTGCGCCGGACCCGCCGCGCCATCTCCGAACTGCTGCGCGGCAGCCAGGACACGGCCTGGATCCGGCTCACGCATTCTTCTGGGGCCCTCGAGCCTGGCACCGAGGTTCAGGTGCCGATCGACACCGTGCAGATCGGCGACGAGGTGGTGGTGCACGACCACGTCGCCATTCCGGTCGACGGCGAGGTGGTCGACGGGGAGGCGATCGTCAACCAGTCCGCGATCACCGGGGAGAACCTTCCGGTCAGCGTGGTGGTCGGCGCGCACGTGCACGCCGGTTCGGTGGTGGTGCGCGGACGCCTGGTGGTGCGCGCCCGCGCCGTCGGCAACCAGACCACCATCGGCCGCATCATCACCCGGGTCGAGGAGGCCCAGCACGACCGCGCGCCGATCCAGACCGTCGGCGAAAACTTCTCGCGCCGTTTCGTTCCCACCTCGTTCATCGTCTCGGCCATCACGCTGGCAATCACCGGTGACGTCCGCCGGGCGATGACCATGCTGCTGATCGCGTGCCCGTGCGCGGTGGGCCTGGCCACCCCGACCGCGATCAGCGCGGCGATCGGCAACGGCGCCCGCCGCGGCATCCTGATCAAGGGCGGCTCGCATCTCGAGCAGGCCGGCCGGGTGGACGCGATCGTGTTCGACAAGACCGGCACGCTGACCGTCGGGCGCCCGGTGGTCACCAATATCATTGCGCTGCATAAGGATTGGCAACCCGAGCAGGTGCTGGCGTATGCGGCCAGCTCGGAGATCCACTCCCGGCACCCGCTGGCCGAGGCGGTGATCCGGTCCACCGAGGAACGTCACATCACCATCCCGCCGCACGAGGAATGCGAGGTCCTGGTGGGCCTGGGCATGCGGACCTGGGCCGACGGCCGGACCCTGCTGCTGGGCAGCCCCGGGCTGCTGCGCGCCGAAAACGTGCGGGTGTCCAAGAAAGCGTCGGAGTGGGTGGACCGGCTGCGCCGCCAGGCCGAGACCCCGCTGCTGCTCGCCGTCGACGGCAAGCTGGTCGGCCTGATCAGCCTGCGCGACGAGGTGCGCCCCGAGGCCTTTGCCGTGCTGAACAAGCTGCGCGCCAACGGCATTCGCCGCATCGTCATGCTCACCGGCGATCACCCGGACATCGCCGAGGTGGTGGCGGGCGAGCTGGGGATCGACGAATGGCGCGCCGAGGTGATGCCGGAGGACAAGCTCGCGGCGGTGCGCGACCTGCAGGACGAGGGCTACACCGTCGGCATGGTCGGTGACGGCATCAACGACGCGCCCGCGCTGGCCGCCGCCGACATCGGGATCGCCATGGGGCTGGCCGGAACCGACGTCGCCGTCGAGACCGCCGACGTGGCGCTGGCCAACGACGACCTGCACCGCCTGCTCGACGTGGGCGACCTCGGCGCCCGCGCGGTCGACGTCATCCGGGAGAACTACGGCATGTCCATCGCGGTCAACGCCGCCGGGCTGATCATCGGCGCGGGCGGCGCCCTGTCCCCGGTGCTGGCCGCGATCCTGCACAACGCGTCATCGGTGGCGGTGGTGGCCAACAGCTCGCGGCTGATCCGCTACCGCTTGGACACGCCACGCACCGCGGCGAACGGCGAGCGCACCGGCTGAAAAGTCAGCAGCCGCAATCCTCGCCACGCCAGGCGCGCACCCCCTGCCAGACCGCGACACCCGCGATGGCCAGCCCGACGGCCGGGTCGATCCACCACGCGCCGGAGCACAGCGCCGTCATCGCGAGGCCGGCCAGCACCCCGGCCGCCTGGGCGGCGCACAGATAGTTCTGGATTCCCTCGGCCTCGGTCGCACCCGAGCGCAACCGGATGCCCAGCCGGTGGTTGGCCCGGCCCAGCACCGGCATGAGCACCAACGCGAGGGCGGTCAGCCCGATGCCGATCATCGACGTCTCCGCGTGGTGTCCGCCCGTCAGGTCGCGCACCGATTCGGCGGCGATGTAGGGCGCGGTCAGCCAGAACGACACGGCGACGCCGCGCTGCGCGCGCCGCTCGGCGGTCGCGGAGAAGGCGCGCGCCCCGCTGAACCGCCACACCACCATGGCGCTGGCCAGCGCCTCCGACGCGCCGCCCAGGGCCCACCCGGTCAGGGCGACCGAGGCGACCGCGAATCCCTGCCACAGCCCGACGACGCCCTCGATGAGCACCACGGCCAGGCTGATCCAGGCCAGCCGCCGCGCCCACCCGGCGCCGCGCCGCCAGTCGGCGTCGTGCGACGCGATGCCCCGGCACTCTTGCGTGGTGGCAACCGAAGTGGTCATGGCGCGAGGCTAGCGAGGCCGCGGCGGGGCCCGCCGCCGCAACGCCCGGCCGTGATCGATCTGTGTCGCACCTCGCGCCGGGGCACCCGGCACTGGTCGTTATTGTGGCTAACCAGTAGACCGGAAGGAATTTCCGCCATGGCGCGCACCGACGACGACACCTGGGACCTGGCCACCAGCGTGGGAGCGACCGCCACCATGGTGGCCGCCGGGCGGGCCCGGGCCACCCTGGACGGGCTGATCGACGATCGGTTCGCCGAGCCGCTGGTGCGCGCGGTCGGCGTCGACTTCATGACCCGGTGGGCCGCCGGCGAGCTCGCCTCCGCCGACGTCGACGAGCCGGGCGCCCCGTGGGGCATGCAGCGCATGACCGACATGCTGGCCGCCCGCACCCGCTACATCGACGCGTTCTTCGCCGAGGCGGGCGCCCAGAAAGATCCCGTTATCGACCAGGTGGTCATCCTGGCCTCCGGCCTGGACGCGCGGGCCTACCGGCTGCCGTGGGCGCCGGGCACCACCGTGTTCGAGATCGACCAGCCGAAGGTGTTGGAGTTCAAGGCGGCCACCATCGCCGAGCTGGGCGCCGAGCCCACCGCCGCGGTCCGCAACGTTCCGATCGACCTGCGCCACGACTGGCCGTCGGCGCTGCGGCAGGCCGGCTTCGACACCGGCCGGCCCGCCGCCTGGGCGGCCGAGGGCCTGGTCGGCTTCCTGCCGCCCGAGGCGCAGGATCGGTTGCTGGACAACGTCACCGCCCTGTCCGCCGATGGCAGCCAGTTGGTGGCCGAGGTCTTCGCCAACACCGGAATCAACGGGGACGCCCTGAATGCCGCGAGCGAGAAGTGGCGCCGCAACGGCCTCGACATCGCCCTGGGTGAGCTGGGCTTCCCCGGCGAGCGCAACGACGTGGCGACCTACCTGCAGCAGCGGGGCTGGCAGCCGGTCCGCACCCCGCTGAACCAGATGCTGGCCAACAACGGCCTGCCGCTGCAGTCGACCGATCCCGATGCACCCTTCGCGCAGAATTACTACTGCACTGCGGTGCTGCACCGGTCAGCTTCTTAGGAAGGCGAACAGGATGCCAAACAGCAAGCCCGCCAAGCCACTTGACGGATTCCGGGTGCTCGACTTCACCCAGAACATCGCCGGGCCGATGGCCGGTCAGGTGCTGGCCGACCTGGGCGCCGAGGTGATCAAGGTCGAGGCGCCCGTCGGCGAGGCGGCCCGGCACATCACCGCGGTCCTGCCCGGCCGCCCGCCGCTGGCCACCCTGTTCCTGCCCCACAACCGGGGCAAGAAGTCGGTGATGGCCGACCTGCGCAGCGACGAGGCCAAACAGCAGATCCTGCGGCTGGTCGATACGGCCGACGTTGTGCTGGAAGGGTTTCGGCCCGGGGTGATGGAACGCATGGGCCTGGGTCCCGACGAGTTGCAGTCCCGCAACCCCAGGCTGATCTATGCCCGCCTGTCCGCCTACGGCGGCAACGGCCCGGAGGGCAGCCGACCGGGCGTCGACCTGATGGTTGCCGCCGAATCGGGCATGACCACCGGAATGCCCACGCCCACCGGCAAACCCCAGATTATCCCGTTCCAGCTCGTCGACGCCGCCAGCGGTCACGTGCTGGCCCAGGCGGTGCTGGCCGCGCTGCTCAATCGGGAACGCCACGGGGTGGCCGACGTCGTGCGGGTCGCCATGTATGACGTCGCGGTGAGCCTGCAGGCCAGCCAGCTGACCATCCACCTCAACAAGCCGAGCGAGGCCCCGAAGCCGGACGCGGCGCCAAAACCCAAGAAGCGCAAGGGTGTTGGGTTCGCCACCCAACCGTCGGACGCTTTCAAGGCCTCCGACGGCTACCTGGTGATCAGCGCCTACGTGCCCAAGCACTGGGACAAGCTGTGCGAGATCATCGGCCGGCCGGACATGCGCGACGACGAGCGGTTCGTCGACCAGCGCGCGCGGGCACTGAACTATCCGGAGCTCACCGAGGAACTCGAGAAGGCCCTGGCCGCCAAGACCGCGGACGAATGGGTGCGGCTGCTCCAGGAGGGCGGCCTGATGGCCTGCCACGCCTACACCTGGAAGCAGGTGGTCGGCACCGCGCTGTTCGCCGAGAACGAGCTCGCCCTGCCGGTCGGCGACGGCGCGGACGAGGTCACGGTAATCCGCACTCCGGCGCGCTATTCCAGCTTCGACGCCGCGGCCGCCGAGCCCCCGCCCGCCCTCGGCCAGCACACCGAGGAGTACCTGGGCGCACCGCAGCCCGCGTCGTAGGCGCTCACGGCGTCAGCTTGACCACCCGGTCGTTGCCGCGGTCGGCGACGTAGACGTTCTGGTCCTT
This sequence comes from Mycobacterium sp. MUNTM1, assembly GCF_054660795.1. NCBI lineage: Bacteria > Bacillati > Actinomycetota > Actinomycetes > Mycobacteriales > Mycobacteriaceae > Mycobacterium > Mycobacterium sp. MUNTM1. Next base: position 49,215 of record NZ_BAAGDE010000034.1, on the reverse strand, counting down.
GTCGACCGTCACCGCCAGCGGGGTGTTGAGCCCGCTGAACGGCAGCACGGTCCCGGTGGTCGCGCCCTGCGGGTACTTCACCACGTCGCTCTTGTCGTGCTCGGTGACGTAGACGGTGCCGCTGTTGTCCACGGCGATCCCCCACGGCACGGACAGGTCATGAAATGGCAACTCCGACACCGTATTCGACGCGGCGTCGAGCTTCACGATCCTGTTGTTGTCGGTGTCCGCGACGTAGACGTTGCCCGCGGGATCGACGGCCACGCCGTCCGGGTTCTTGAGCCCGGTGAACGGCAGCACGGTCTGGGCCGTCGCTCCCGCCGCCAGCTTCACCACCCTGCTGTTGCCGCGGTCGGCGACGTACACGGCGCCCTGGCTGTCGACCGCGACGCCCTCGGGGTAGTTCAGGCCGGTGAAGGGCAGCTCCTTCTGGCTGTTGGAGCCGGCGGCCATGCTGAGCACCCGGTTGTTGAAGTCGGCGACGTACACCGTGCCCGCGCCGTCGACGGCCAAACCCTGAGGCTGGTAGAGCCCGTTGAACGGCAGCACCGTCGTGGCGTTCGAACCGCTCGCCAGCTTCACCGCCCGGCCGTACATGCCCTCGCTGGTGACGTACACGTTGCCGGCGCTGTCCAGCGTCACCCCGCCCGGGGAGAGGCGAAAGTCAATGCCGTTGAACGGCAACACACTTTGGCCGCTGGCCTGCTTTGAGGACGACGATTCGGTGGACAGGTAGCCGACGACCGCAACCACGAACGCGACCAGTGCGACGAGGGCGATGGCGCCGACGATGATCCACTGTTTGCGTTTGCTGTCCTGCGGCACGGCGGGACGCCCGAAGTCCGGTCCAGGCCCATAGGCGCGGCGGCCGGAAGTCGTTGGGGCGGCGCGGATCAGCGACGGCGCCGGGCCGGACCGGTCGCTTCTGTTGGCACCGCTCGCGCCCCGGGGCAGCGGTCCCGCCATGGTCTCGGCGCTCGGCGACGCGGCGAACGAATCGCGCGTCGGGCGTGGATCGCCCGCACCCGCGCCCATGGCCGCGCCTTCTCCCTCGCGCAGGATCGTGGCGGCCTTGCGCTGCTCGGACGTGGTCAGCGCCCGGTGGGCGGCGGCGGCGAATTCGCCCGCGGTGCGATAGCGCTCCTGGGGATTCTTGGCCATGCCCTTGGCGATCACCTGATCCAGGGCCGGAGGAAACGCGCCGGGACGCAACTGGCTGGGCGGCGCGGCAGTCTTCGTCAGATGCGCGGCGACCAGCCGTTCGATGGTCTCGGCCCGGTAAGGCGGCGAACCGGTCAGGCACTCGGTCAAAACACATGCCAGCGAATAGATGTCGACGCTGTGGGTGACATCGTCTTCGGTGAATCGTTCCGGGGCCATGTAGTAGTACGTACCGATCGCGGTCCCGACCTGGGTCAGGCCCGGATCGCTCGCGCCCCGTGCGATCCCGAAATCCGCAAGGTAGGCGAAGTCGTTGGGGGTAACCAGAATGTTCCCCGGTGTGACGTCGCGGTGCGTCACCCCGGCGGCGTGCGCCGCGTCCAGCGCGGCGGCAACCTGGCTGATGATGGCGATCGCGCGCGGCGGCGCCAACGGCCCGTCCCGGCGCAACAGCGTGGCCAGATCGACGCCGTCGACCAGGCGCATGTCGACGTAGAACCGCCCGTCGATCTCGCCGTAATCGTGGATCGGCACCACGTGCGGCTCGGTCAACCGCCCGGCAATGTCGGCCTCGCGCTGCAGCCGGGCGCGGTACTCCGCGTTGCCCGAGAACTCCGTGGAGATCAGCTTGAGCGCCACCATGCGGCGCTTGCGGGCGTCCTCGGCCTCGTACACCTCGCCCATGCCGCCCTGGCGCAGAAGTCGCACCAGCCGGTAGGGGCCGAACCAGGACCCGACCCGCGAGGCCGGACCGTTATCGGTCACCGTCGAGCCCCTTTCATCTCGTCAGGAAATCGCATTGACCGCCGTCGACAGCTTTGCCGTGAACGAGCTGGGCAGCGGGATGGAACCGTATTGGTCCAGGCCGTCCTGACCCGGGCCGATGGCGGCCTGCATGAACGCCTTCACCGCGGCGCCGGTGGCCGCGTCCGGGTATTTCGAGCAGACGATTTCGTAGGTCGCCAGCACGATCGGGTAGGCACCCTGCTGCGTCGGCTTGTAGAACGACGAGGTGTCCAGCACCAGGTCGTTGCCCTGCCCGCTGAAGGTCGCCCCGGCGATCGTCTTCTCGACGGAGTCCTTGGTGATCGGCACCGCGTCCGGCCCCGCCGACGTGATGATCGATGCCATGGTCAGCTGCTTGCCCACCGCGAAGGACCACTCGTTGTAGGTGATCGAGCCCTCGGTGTTCTGCAGCAGCGCGGACGTGCCGTTGTTCCCGCTTTCGCCCTGCCCGACGCCGCCGTTGAACGTCTCGCTGGCGCCCTTGCCCCACGCGCCGTTCGACGCGCCGTCCAGATACTTCTGAAAGTTCGCCGTGGTGCCGGATTTGTCACTGCGGAAGATCACCGCGATGGGCGTCGACGGCAGGTTGAGGCCCGAGTTGATGGCCTTGAGCGCCGGATCGTCCCATTTGGTGATGGTGCCGTTGAAGATCTTCGCGGCGGTGGGCCCGTCCAGCTTCAGCCCGTTCACCCCGGTGAGGTGGTAGGTGACCGCGATCGGCCCGAACACCGTGGGCAGGTCCCACGCCGGCGAACCGCACCGCTGCGCCGCCCGATCGTTCTGACCCGTGGACGGGTCCAGGGGGACGTCGGAACCGGCGAGGTCTGTTTGGTTGTTGACGAATTCGCTAACGCCGGCGCCGGACCCGTTCGCGTTGTAATCCAGCGTGTAGCCCGGGCAGGCGCGGACGTAGGCGTAGACGAACTGCTCGATGGCGTTCTGCTGAGCGGTCGAGCCGCTGTCTTTCAGCACCTTCTTGCCGCCGCAGTCCACCGACGCCGACTTGGCGCCGGAGCCGGCCGAGTTCGAGTGGCCGCACCCCGCCAGCGCCAGGGCGGTGACCACCGCCAGGCCCAGCGCCGCGCCATATCGAGCGAACCTCACGAGACTCCTTCGCACGTCGCGGCGGCGAACGCGCAGGCCACGCCGCCGGCTGCTGTCCGAGCCGCGAATGACGCATGCGCGCCGGCCCGCGACCCGCGGGCTAGTAAAAGTTAACCAATCGCGAATATACAAACCCTTGACAAACAATAAGAGGTGAATAAGCGGTGACTGAATCGCGGGAGCCGGCACGTAGCATCGGTTGGCGATGGGTCGAGGACAACAATCGCGGGCCGCAGGTCCGGCTCCCGCCGCCGACGACGGCGACGTGGCCATCCGCGCGGTCGACCTGACCCTCGGATTCGGCAACAAAACCGTCCTTGAACAGGTCAGTCTCGACTTTCCCGCCCGCTCGGTGACCTCGCTGCTGGGGCCGACCGGCTCGGGGAAGACCACCTTCCTGCGCACCCTGAACCGGATGAACGACAAGGTGGCCGGCTACCGGCACACCGGCGACGTGCTGCTGGGCGGCCAGAGCGTGTTCAGCACCGGCAACCTGATGGACTTCCGCCGGCGCGTCGGGATGCTGTTCCAGCGTCCCAACCCGTTCCCGATGTCGATCCGCGACAACGTCGTCGCCGGCGTGCGCGCCCACAAGCTGGCGCCGCGCAGGCGGCTGGGCGACGTCGCCGAGGCCCGGCTCACCGAGGTCGGGCTGTGGAACGCCGTCAAGGACCGGCTCGGGGATTCGCCGTTCCGGCTCTCCGGCGGTCAGCAGCAGCTGCTGTGCCTGGCCCGCGCGCTCGCCGTCGACCCCGAGGTCCTGCTGCTGGACGAACCCACCTCGTCGCTGGACCCGGCCACCACCGAGGCGATCGAAGGGCTGATCCGGTCGCTGGCCGACCGGCTCACCGTGATCATGGTGACCCACGACCTGGCCCAGGCGGCCCGCATCGGCGACCGGACCGCGCTGTTCTTCGACGGCAGGCTGGTCGAGGAGGGTCCCACCGAACAGCTCTTCTCCTCACCGAAACACGCCGAGACGCTGCGCTACGTCTCCGGGCTGTTCGGCGACCGCCGGCTGCTGGGCGCGGTCATCGGCGCCCCGGAAGCGCCGCCAATGCAGGAGACGCCCAGCGCGAACCACGAGTAAGCAACCAACCCCGTACAGAGAGGTGTCGAGGTGACAATTCGATTGCGAACGATCGTGGCCGTGTCGGTCGCGCTGCTGGCCGTTGCGGCGGCGGGCTGCGGCTCGAAGTCGACCGGCGGTTCCTCCGGCGCGGGGGGCAACGGCAGCCCCGCCACCACCCCGGCTTCCGCACAGGTCGCGTTGTCGGAGACGGGCAGCACCCTGCTCTATCCGCTGTTCAACCTCTGGGGCCCGGCCTACCACGCCAAGTATCCGAACGTCGGCATCACCGCCCAGGGCACCGGGTCCGGCACCGGCATCGCCCAGGCCGCCGCCGGCGCGGTCGACATCGGCGCCTCCGACGCATACCTGTCCGAGGGCGACATGGCCGCGCACAAGGGGCTGATGAACATCGCGATGGCCATCTCCGCGCAGCAGATCAACTACAACCTGCCCGGCGTGACCGACCACATCAAGCTCAACGGCAAGGTGCTGGCCGCGATGTACAAGGGCTCCATCAAGGCCTGGAACGACCCGCAGATCGCCGGCCTCAACCCGGGGGTGAATCTGCCTGCCACACCGGTGGTTCCGCTGCACCGTTCCGACGGGTCCGGCGACACCTTCCTGTTCACCCAGTACCTGTCCAAGCAGGATTCCGACGGCTGGGGCAAGTCGCCCGGGTTCGGCACCACCGTCGACTTCCCCGCCGTGCCAGGGGCATTGGGCGAGAACGGCAACGGCGGCATGGTGACCGGCTGCGCCGACACCCCCGGCTGCGTCGCCTACATCGGCATCAGCTTCCTAGACCAGGCAAATCAGAAGGGCCTGGGTGAAGCCCAGTTGGCCAATGCCGCAGGCAATTTCGTGATGCCCGACGCGCAGAGCATCCAGGCCGCGGCCGCCAGCTTCACCTCGACCCCGGCGAACCAGGTGATTTCGCTGATCAACGGCCCCGCCCCGAACGGGTATCCGATCATCAACTACGAATACGCCATCGTCAACAGCCAGCAGAAGGACGCCGCCACCGCCCAGACGCTGCAGGCCTTCCTGCACTGGGCCATCACCGACGGCAACAGCAATTCGTTCCTGGACAAGGTTCACTTCCAACCGCTGCCCGCGTCGGTGGTGAAGCTCTCCGACGCGCAGATCGCCAAGATCACGAGCTGACTTCTTGGCTACTACCGCGAACCCCGAAGCCATGGGCGAGGTGCGCGCCGGGCGGCGCGGCGTGCTCCGCGTCCAGGAGATGGCCCGCGACGGCCTGATCATCAGGCTGCTGGGCGGATTCGGCGCGGTCGTGCCGCTGTGCGCGCTGGTGTTCGTGCTCGGGACGCTGGTCGTCGAGGCGCTTCCGGCGATCCGGCTCAACGGCTTGCACTTCTTGACCGGCACCGAGTGGAACCCCGGCAACACCTACGGGGACACCGTGGTCACTCACGGCGTGGCGCACCCGCCCAACGCCAACTACGGCGCGCTGCCCCTGATCGTCGGCACGCTGGCCACCTCGGCGATCGCACTGGTGGTCGCCGTGCCGGTGTCCATCGGCGCGGCGTTGATGATCGCCGAGAAGCTGCCCCGGCGCCTGGCCGGCGCGGTGGGTCTGGTTCTCGAACTGCTGGCAGGCATCCCCAGTGTTGTCGTAGGCCTCTGGGGCGCAATGACATTCGGGCCATTCATCGCCCACCGCGTGGCGCCGGTGGTCGCCCGCAACGCGCCCGACGTGCCGGTGCTCAGCTACCTGCGCGGCAACACCGGCAACGGCGAGGGCTTGCTGGTCTCGGGACTGGTGCTGGCGGTGATGATCATCCCGATCATCGCCACCACCACCCGCGACCTGATCCGCCAGGTGCCGGCGCTACCCCGCGAGGGCGCGACGGCGCTGGGCATGTCGGACTGGGAGTGCGTTCGCCGGGTCACGTTGCCCTGGGTGTCCAGCGGCATCGTCGGCGCGGTGGTGCTTGGCCTCGGACGAGCCCTCGGCGAGACGATGGCCGTGGCCATGGTGTCCGGCGCGATGCTGGGCGCCATGCCCACCAACATCTACTCCACCATGACGACGATCGCCGCCACCATTGTGTCCCAACTGGATTCGGCGATGACGGACTCGACGAACTTCGCGGTCAAGACGCTCGCCGAGGCCGGGCTGGTGCTGTTGATGATCACGCTGGTGACCAACCTGGCCGCCCGCGCGCTGGTGCACCGGACCTCGGGCACCGCCCTACCGGTCGGGCGGGGCGTCTGAGGTGGCCGTCGCGATGCGGTCGTCGACTTCCCGGCGCAGGATCGTCAACGCCGTGTTCTGGGCGGCGTGCCTGTGCTGCCTGGCCCTGGTGATCGTCCCGACGGCGTGGATGCTGATCGAGGTCATCGGCCGCGCCCTGCCGGTGTTCCACCTGCGGGTGCTCTTCCGCGACACCCACGGCAACGGCGGCGGGTTGCGCAACGCCATCGTCGGCACCGCCGTACTCAGCCTCGGCGTCATGCTCGTCGGCGGCACGGTGAGCGTGCTGGCCGGCATCTATCTTTCGGAATTCGCCACCGGCAGAAGGCGTTCCGTGTTGCGTGGCGCCTACGAGGTGCTGGCCGGCATCCCGTCGATCGTGCTGGGCTACGTCGGGTACCTGGCCCTGGTGGTGTATTTCGAGTGGGGCTTCTCGCTGGCGGCCGGGGTGACGGTGCTGTCGGTGATGAGCATCCCCTACATCACCAAGGCCACCGAGTCCGCGCTGGCCCAAGTGCCGACGTCCTACCGTGAGGGCGCGGAAGCGCTTGGGCTGCCTGCCATTTGGACGCTGCGCAAAATCGTGCTCAGGCAGGCGATTCCGGGGATCGTCACCGGCCTGCTGGTGGCGCTCGCGCTCGCGGTCGGCGAGACGGCGCCGATGCTCTACACGGCGGGCTGGTCGAATTCCCCACCGACCGGGCAGCTCACCGATTCGCCCGTCGCCTACCTGACCTATCCGATCTGGACGTTCTACAACCTGCCGTCGAAGTCGGCCCAGAACCTGTCGTACGACGCGGCCTTGCTGCTGATCGTGTTCCTGCTGCTGTTGATCCTGCTCGGCCGGCTGATCACCTGGCTGGCCGGGCGCAGGTCGCACAGCTAGGCCCCCGCGCCCGGCAGCCGCACCACCTGAACGAAGAATTCGTCGATCTGCCGGACGGCCTTCATGAACTGGTCCAGGTCAACGGGTTTGGTGACGTAGGCGTTCGCGTGCAGCTTGTAGCTCTTGAGGATGTCCTCCTCCGCCGAGGAGGTGGTCAGCACCACGACCGGGATGCGCGCCAGGTCGGGGTCGGACTTGACCTTCTCCAGCAGCTGGCGGCCGTCGTATTTGGGCAGATTCAGGTCGAGCAGGATGAGGTCGGGCCGCGGCGCGTCGGCGAACTCACCGCGCCGGTAAAGGTAGTTGAGGCCCTCCTCGCCGTCGTGGGCGACGTGGAGCCTGTTCTTGAGCTTGTTGTGCTCGAACGCTTCTCGGGTGATGAGCTCGTCGCCCGGGTCGTCCTCGACGAGCAGGATGTCGATTGCTCTGCCTTCTGTTGTCGTCATTGATGCGCTCCTTCCAAAGCGACCGAGTCCGCTTCGTCGACGGGTCTGGGGCCGGGCAGGCTGAATTCGAACCGGGTCCCATCGGTGTAGGACGTGTCGATCCGGACGGTGCCGCCGTGGTGTTCGATGATCTTCTTCACCAGCGCCAGGCCGACCCCGGTTCCGGCGTACACGTCGCGGCCGTGCAGCCGCTGGAAGATCACGAAGACCTTGTCGGAGAATTCCTCCGGGATACCGATGCCGTTGTCGGACACGCTCAGCAGCCATTCGCCGTCATGGGTGCCGGTGCCGGGCGCGCATTCGATGACGACGCGGGGCCGACGGTCCTTGTGCCGAAACTTGATCGCGTTCCCGATCAGGTTCTGCCACAGCATCGTCAACAACATCGGATCCCCGACGATCTGCGGCAGCGGCTGCTCCGGCCGCACAATCTGCGCCTCGGTTTCCTCGATCGCGGTGGCCAGGTTCGCCAGGCCGGCGTCGAGGGTGGCGTCGAGCTGCACCTCGGTTTCCGTGGTGCCCAGCCGGCCGACCCGCGAGAAGGTGAGCAAGTCGTTGATCAGCGCCTGCATGCGCTTGGCGCCGTCGACCGCGAACCCGATGTATTCGATGCCGCGCTCGTCGAGCTGGTCGCCGTAGCGCTTTTCCAGCAGCTGGCAGAACGACGCGACCTTGCGCAGCGGTTCCTGTAGGTCGTGCGATGCCACGTAGGCGAACTGCTCGAGTTCGGTATTGGATCGCCGCAATTCGGCGGCCTGCTCGTCCAACTGCGCCTGCGCCGACCGCGACACCTCGAGCTCGTCGACGATGCGCTTGCGCATGTCCTCGACGTCGATCGCCATCTTCCGAATGTCCCTGGGGCGCGCCGGAGGTGGGATCGTCTCCTCGAAGTTGCCCTGGGTGATGCTTCGGCAGGCCGTGGCCAGCGCGGCGATCGGCCGGGTGATCGCGGCGCGGCTGAGCAGCCCCAGCAGCAGGGCGGTCCCGATCACGATCAGCACCGTGGCGCCCAGCACCCAGTCGCGCCAGCCGTTGATCTCGTTGAGCTCGTCGACGGCGGCCGTCGTGGCCGCCGTCAGGTGGTTGTTCTGCGTATCGAAAAGCTCACGGAGATGGTCGAATTTGTTCTTCCCCGTGTCGGCCGTGCGCGCGCTGATGTAGCTCGGCGTCTTGGGGGCCACGCTGGCGATCAACGGCTCGGCGTAGTTCGTCCGCCAGTCGGCGGCGGCGGCTTCCACCGCGTCCAGATCGGCCGTCAGCTGGGTGCGGCCGCCCACCAGGCGGCGAACCTCCTCGGCCGCAGCCTGTTCGGCGCGCTGTCCGTCGTAATACGGCGCGAGGAACTGGCGGTCGGCGGAGATCAGGTAGCCGCGCAGGCCCGTCTCCTGGTCGCGCAGCGCCGATTGCAAGCGCGCCGCGGCGACGCGCGCCGGCTGGATGTTCTGGGCCATCTGGCGCGACACCTCGTCGGTGCGATGCAGCAACACGGCGCCGACCAGCGCCCCGACGAGCACGGTCGCGCCCATGATCCACAGCACCAGCGCCAGCCATCCCCGCACGGTGAGCTCCGTGAGCCGAAGCGGGCGCGATGGGATCACGTGGTAGTCCTCTCGACACGCAGGACGGCGATGTCATCGGTCAAACCGCCGCGGGGCTGGGCGAGTTCCTGGGCGCCGTTGATGAGCGCGTCGACGAACGCGGGGCCGGGCCGGTGCGCGTGCGCGCGGGCCAGGGCGAGCAGGCCGTCCTCGCCCAGGCGTTGCGTGCCCTCGCCCGAATAGCCCTCGAAGAGTCCGTCGGTCAGCAACAGTAGGGCGTGCCCGGCGGGCAGCTCCAGCTCTTCGGACGGCCAGTCGCCGACGCCCAGGCCCAGCGCCGGGCCGCCCGACGGCTCGAACCACTCCACGGCTCCGCCGGCCTGCACCAACATCGGCGGGTGGCCGGCGCGGATCACGCTGACGTGCGGGCCGTCGGGCGAGATCTCCAGGCTGAGCACGGTCGCGAAGATTCCGGTGTCGGGCCGTTCCGAATACAGGACCCGTTCGAGCTGCCGCATCAGTTCGACGCCGTGCACGCCGGCAAAGGTGAGCGCGCGGAACGCGATCCGCAGCGCCGCACCCAGCGCGGCCTCGTGCGGGCCGTGCCCGGCGACGTCGCCGATCAGCACGTGCACCACCCGGTCCGGCGTCTGCACGACGTCATAAAAGTCACCGCACAGCAGCGCGTCTTCGCGGCTCGGCCGGTACCGGGCGACGATGTCGACGCCCGGGTTGTCCAGCAGCAGCGGCGAGGGCAGCAGGCCGCGTTCCAGCAGCGCGTTCTCCCGGGCCCGCAGCTGCGTGGCGTGCAGGTCGGCGGCGATGAGCTCGGCGCGCTTGCGCTCGATCGCATACAGCAGTGCGCGTCGCAGCATTTCCGGCTCGACCCGGCCCTTGACCAGATAGTCCTGGGCACCGGCGGCCACCGCCGACGCCCCGAAGTACTCGTCGTTCAGCCCGGTCAGCACCACGATGGGCACGGTGGCGTCGAGGTTGGCGATGCGGTTCAGCGCGTCGATCCCGCTGGCGTCGGGCAGGTGCAGGTCCAGCAGCACGCAGTCCGGCCGGGCGGACGCCAGCTCGCGTTCGGCGTGCGCCATCGACTTCGCCCACACCACCCGGATGTCGGTGACCGCGTCGGTGATCAGGTCTTCCACCAGCACCGCGTCGGCGCGGTCGTCCTCGACCAACAGCAACGACAATGACTGCCAGCTCCCCGTCGGGGTGACCGGAGCTCGCGTCGGTATCAATTCCCGTCCATCTGTAGACGCACATGGCACGTCACGTTCTGCACCGCAGACCCCCTTGCCGCGATAAGACCCTTTGCTCCGTGACGGTGGTCGGACGAGATTCGGTGTCTGTTTACCGACCTCGGTGCGGGTTTCACGCACCGAGTGGAGATCCTATGCCTGGCGGTCGGGCTTTTCCCAACGGGATCGCCGAAAGCGATCAGCGCAGCAACGCCCGCGACATCACCACGCGCTGAATCTGATTCGTGCCCTCGTAGATCTGGGTGATCTTGGCGTCCCGCATCATCCGCTCGACCGGGAAGTCGATGGTGTAGCCGGCGCCGCCGAAGAGCTGCACCGCGTCGGTGGTGACCTCCATCGCGACGTCGGAGGCCAGACACTTGGACGCCGCGGAGATGAAGCCCAGGTGCGATTCGCCGCGCTCGGCGCGCGCGGCGGCGTGATACACCATCAGCCGGGCGGACTCCACCTTCATCGCCATGTCGGCGAGCATGAACTGCACCGCCTGGAAGCTGCTGATCGATTGCGCGAACTGCTTGCGGTCCTTGGTGTAGGCGATCGCGGCGTCCAGGGCGCCCTGGGCGATGCCGACCGCCTGGGCGCCGATGGTGGGCCGGGTGTGGTCCAGCGTCGCCAGCGCGGTCTTGAAACCGGTGCCGGGCTCGCCGATGATCCGGTCGCCGGGGATGCGGCAGTTCTCGAAGTACAGCTCGGTGGTCGGTGAACCCTTGATGCCGAGCTTCTTCTCCTTCGGCCCCACCGTGAAGCCCTCGTCGTCCTTGTGCACCATGAACGCCGAGATCCCGTTGGCGCCCTTGTCCGGATCGGTCACGGCCATCACCGTGTACCAGCTCGACTTGCCGCCGTTGGTGATCCAGCACTTGGCGCCGTTGAGAATCCAGTCACCCCCGTCGGCCTTCGCCCGGGTCCGCATGGACGCCGCGTCGCTGCCGGCCTCGCGCTCGCTCAGCGCGTAGGACGCCATCGCCGTGCCGTCCGCGATCGAGGGCAGCACCTGCTTCTTCAGCTCGTCCGAACCGCGCAGGATCAGCCCCATGGTGCCCAGCTTGTTCACCGCGGGAATCAGCGACGCCGAGGTGTCGACGCGGGCGACCTCCTCGATCACGATGCACGCCGCCACCGAGTCCGCGCCCTGCCCGCCGTACTCCTCGGGCACGTGCACGGCGTTGAACCCCGACGAGTTCAGCGCATCCAGTGCCTCGGTGGGAAAGCGGGAGTTCTCGTCCACGTCGGCGGCGTGCGGAGCGATCTCCTTCTCCGCCAGCGCACGGATCGCGGCGCGCAACTCCTGGTGCTCTTCGGGCAGTTGGAACAGATCGAAGTCGGGGTTTCCGGCCCATCCAGCCATCTCGGCCTCCTCTTGCACTCTGCCGACATGCCCGGCTTCTCGGCGGGCGCGGCCCGCCTCGTCGCCAGGCTACTAGCCGGTAACTTTACCCTGACGCTGTTGCAGCGCCTCATCCTTGGCCCGCACGCTGCGCGCCAGCTCCTCCTGGAACTCGACGATCCGCGCGCGCAGCGCGGGGTCCGACGACCCGAGGATGCGCACCGCGAGCAGCCCGGCGTTGCGGGCTCCCCCGATGGACACCGTGGCCACCGGGACCCCGGCGGGCATCTGCACGATCGACAGCAGCGAGTCCAGGCCGTCCAGGCGCGCCAGCGGCACCGGCACACCGATCACCGGCAGCGGCGTCGCGGACGCGACCATCCCGGGCAGGTGCGCGGCTCCCCCGGCCCCGGCGATGATCACCTCGATGCCCCGACCGGCCGCGTCGCGCGCGTAGTCGAACATCACCTGCGGGGTGCGGTGCGCGGAGACCACCCGGACCTCGGCCGGCACGTCGAACTCGGCCAACGCCGCCGCGGCGTCCTGCATCACCGACCAGTCGCTGTCGCTGCCCATGATCACCCCGACCCGAGGCGATTGCTCACTCATGTGGGTCCCATCCATCCGTCCACTGCCCGTGTGACAACCAGTGTGCCGCCAGCTCGGCCCGTTCCCGCAGCTTCGCGACGTTCTCCCGACCCGCCGGCCCGGAGCCGACGAAGTTGATGTGCCCGACCTTGCGGCCGGGACGCTCTTGTTTGCCGTAGAGGTGGACGCGGGCGTCGGGCATCCGCGCGAACAGGTGGTGCAGCCGCTCATCGACGCTCATCCGCGGGACTTCGGGGGCGCCCAGCACGTTGGCCATCACCGTCACCGGCGCGATGGCGTCGGTGTCGCCGAGCGGGTAGTCCAGCACCGCGCGCACATGCTGCTCGAACTGATTGGTGCGCGACCCGTCCATGGTCCAGTGCCCCGAGTTGTGTGGCCGCATCGCCAGCTCGTTGACCAGCAGCTCGCCCTCGACCGTCTCGAAGAGTTCGACCGCGAGCACCCCGACCACCCCCAGATCGGCGGCCAGCCGCAACGCCAGCTGCTGCGCGGCGGCGGCGCGCTCGCCGGACAGCTCCGGCGCGGGCGCGATCACCTGCACGCAGATCCCGTCTCGTTGCACGGTCTCGACCACCGGCCACGCCGCGCCCTGGCCGAACGGCGACCGGGCCACCAGGGCCGACAGTTCGCGGCGCAGGGTCACCTGCTCCTCGGCCATCACCGGCACACCGTCGGCCAGGAAGGCGGTCGCGATCTCACGGGCGTGCGACGGGTCGCGCGCCATCCGCACCCCACGCCCGTCGTAACCGCCGCGGACCGCTTTGACCACCACGGGGCCGCCCATACGCCGCGCGAAGGCGTCGAGTTCGTCGACGCTGCGGATCTCGGCGTAGTGCGGCACCGGGACGCCGAGCGCCTCGAGCCGCCGGCGCATGACCAGCTTGTCCTGCGCGTGCACCAGGGCTTGCGGCGGCGGCGCCACGTTGACGCCCTCGGCGACCAGCTTCTCCAGCAGCTCGTTCGGCACGTGTTCGTGGTCGAAGGTCAGCACGTCGGCGCCCGCGGCCACCCGGCGCAGGGCATCGAGATCGGTGTGCGACCCGATGACGATGTCGGGGGCGACCAACGCGGCCGGCTCGTCGGCGGCGGTGGCCAACACCCGCAGCGACTGCCCCAGCGCGATCGCCGCCTGGTGGGTCATCCGGGCGAGCTGACCGCCACCGACCATTGCGACGACGGGGACGGCTCGGGGGACGGCTCGGGGTGCTACGACGGGGGCTGCGCCCGGCGGGCGTGTACTCGGCACGGCCATCATCGTGTCACGGCGAAACAAACCGGCGCCAAAGGCGTGTTGACCGGGGCCGACACCGAATTGTTATGTACGATTTTGCGTCGAATTTGTGTCCATCCGTAGACTGACGTGTTGTGTCCTTCGCCGAAGCCACGATCGCGCGTCTGCCTCGGGTTATGCAGCCCTATTTGCTACGCCACCACGAACTGATCAAATTCGCCATCGTCGGCGGAACCACATTCGTCATCGACTCGGCGATTTTCTACACGCTGAAGCTGACAATTCTGGAACCCAAACCGGTGACCGCAAAGGTGATCGCGGGCATTGTGGCGGTTATCGCGTCCTACGTGCTGAACCGGGAATGGAGCTTCCGCAATCGCGGCGGGCGCGAGCGCCACCACGAGGCGCTGCTGTTCTTCGCGTTCAGCGGTGTGGGGGTGCTGCTCTCCATGGCGCCGCTGTGGTTCTCCAGCTACGTGTTACAGCTGCGCGAGCCGACGGTGTCGCTGGCGGTGGAGAACGTCGCCGACTTCATCTCGGCCTACATCATCGGCAACCTGTTGCAGATGGCGTTCCGGTTCTGGGCGTTCCGGCGCTGGGTGTTCCCCGACCAATTCGCGCGCGACCCGGAGAAGGCGCTGGAATCCGCGCTCACCGCCGGCGGTATCGCCGAAATCTTCGAGGACGAGATCGAGGGCGGCAACGTCACGCTGCTGCGCGCCTGGCGCAACCGGGCCAGCCGCCTGGGTCAGCTGGGCGATTCCTCGGAACCCAGGGTGTCGAAGACTTCGTGATACAGCAGCGCGTGCACCTCGCGCAGCCGCGGAATGTCGTAGAACTCCAACGGATCTTGTGACGCCGACTCGATGATCAGCGTCCCGGTGCGGAACATGCGCTCGGTGATGCGGTCGCGGAATTCCACGCTGTTGATCCGGGCCAGCGGGATGTCGATGCCGGCGCGGGTCAGCACCCCGTGCCGGAACATCACCCGCCGGTTGGTCACCACGAAGTGCGTGGTCAGCCAGCTCAAAAAAGGCCACAGCGTCAGCCAGCCCACGATCACCAGCCAGATCCCCCAGATGACGCCGTAGATGATGTTCTTGGCTAGCTGCTCCCAGTGCGTCGAGTTGAGGTATCCGGCACCGAACGCGGCCAGTCCGGTCACCAGGATGAGGACCAGCACCGGCCAGATCAGCCGCCTCCAGTGCGGGTGGCGATGCACGATCACGTGTTCGCCGGCGGCCAGAACGTTATCCGGGTAGCCCATGCCCGCCGACATTAGCTGTGCGCCGCGCTTGCGATCGCCACGAGCGCAAAGGTGGCGACCCGCTGCGCCCGGCTGCGCCGCGCTTGCGATCGCCACTAGCGCAAAGGTGGCGACCCGCTGCGCCCGGCTGCGCCGCGCTTGCGATCGCCACTAGCGCAAATGCACCACGTCGCCGGCCGCGACGACGACCGTCTGCCCGCCGCTCTCCAGGCAGAGCCGGCCCTGGTCGTCGATGGCGGTGGCGGTCCCATCGACCTGCTTGCCGCCGGGCAGGTGCGCGCGCACCCGGGTGCCGATGGTCAGGCTGCGCGCCCGGTAGTCGGCGGCCAGCGCCCAGTCGGCCCCGCGCGCGGCGCGCCAGCCCACGATGCGCCGGCCCAGCTCCCGCAGCAGCGCCGACACCAGTTGGGTCCGGTCGGGCGCGGCCACGCCCAAGTCGAGCAGCGACGTCGCGCCGGGGCCGTCGATCTCGTCGGCGGCCTGAGTCACGTTGAGCCCCAAGCCTATTACCACGACGGGCTTGGCCACCTCGGCGAGGATGCCGGCCAGCTTGCCCGGCGAATCCGGCGGACCGGCCAGCACGTCGTTGGGCCACTTGAGGCCCGCCTGCGCGCCGGTCCCCGCCAGCAGCGGCGCCACGGTGTCGACCACCGCCACCCCGGTGGCCAGCGGCAGCCAGCCCCATCCGGTGGTGGGAACGTCGACGACGCTGACGCCGACCGACATGGTGATCTGGGCCCGCGGCGTGGCCGACCAGCCGCGGCCGTGCCGGCCCCGCCCGGCGGTCTGGTACTCGGCGATCAGCACGGCACCGGCGACGTCGTCACCCGACGCCGAGCGCGCCAGCAGGTCGGCGTTGGTGGAGCCGGTCTGCTCGACGACGTCAAGCTTGCGCCAGCCCAGGCCGGTGCCGATCAACTCGGCGCGCAATGCGCTCTCGTCCAACGGTGCTCGAAGCCGATCTCGTTCTGTCACCGCACCCAGCCTAGAACTCAGGGCCGGCGGTCGCGCATGTCCAGCACCGCCAAATGGCTGAACAGCATGCTGGTTCCGATCGGGTTGCCGCCGCCGGGATAGGCGGTGCCGCTGGGTGCGGCCATCGTGTTGCCCGCCGCGTACAGGCCGGGAATGGGGTTGCCGGCCGGGTCGAGTACCCGAGCGGCGGCGTCGGTGCGCAGCCCGCCCTTGGTGCCCAGATCCGAGATGCCGAACGCGGCGGCGTGATACGGCGGCGAATCGATGGGCACCAGCGGCGACGCGCCCGCCGAGAAGGCGCGGTCGAAGGCCTCGTCGCCGCGACCGAAGTCCTCGTCGACGCCGGTGGCGGCGAAGCCGTTGAACCGCGCGACCGTCGCCGCCAACCGCTCCCCCGGCACGCCGATTTTGGCGGCGAGTTCGGTGAGGGTGTCCGCGGTGTGCCACAGGCCGGCGGCGACGTACTTCTCGGTCTCCACGATGGAGACGTTGGCCGCCTTGACCGGAGGGACCTCGCCCTCCTTGTCGTCGTAGATCATCCAGTACGGCAAGGTCATCGACCCGTCCTGCAGCTGCGCGATGATCTCGCGGCCGGCCCGGTCGTAGGCGCGGGACTCGTTGACGAACCGGTCGCCGGACTGGTTGACGAAGATGCCGCCGGTGAACCACAGCGCGAAGGCGGACCGGCCGTCGGGATGGGTCATGCCCGGCGACCACCAGGCCTGGTCCAACAGGTCGGTGTCGGCGCCCGCGGCGATGCCGGCCTGCAGCGCCAGGCCGCGACTTCCCGGTCCGCCCATGGTGTCTCGCGACGTACCCGGCACGCCGTAGCGCCGGCGCAACTCCTCGTTGGCCTCGAAGCCCCCGGCGGCCAGCAGCACCCCGCGGCGGGCGCGGATCGCGCGGCGCTCGCCGGCGGTCTCGACGACCGCTCCCGTCACCCGCCCGTCCGACACCACCAGCTCGACCAGGGCGGTGTCGAGCCACAGCGACGCCGTCGGGTACTGCCCGATGGCCTTGAGGAATCGCGCGATCAGGGCGCGACCCCCGAGGTAGTAGTCGGACGGCGGTTCGGCGCCGAGGCGGTCGGTGTCCAAGGGCCCGCGGATCGCCGCGCGGAATTCGGGGGCTGCGGCCACCTTCAGCGGCTTGGCCGCGATGTGGCGCTGACCGTCCAGCCGCGCCTTGGGCGCCTTGCCGTAGTAGTCGGGCCACGGCAGCGGCACGAACTTCAGGTTCGGGTCGGCCTCCAGGTACTCGATCAGCGGCGCGCCGCCGCGGACATAGGTTTCCTGCAGCTCGCGCGGGGTCCGGTCGCCGACCACCGCGCGGTAGTAGGTGAGCGCGTCGTCGATGGTGTCGTCGTCCATGCCGGCGCGGAGCAGGACGGGGTTGCACGGGAACCAGACGCCACCGCCGCCGGAATACGCGGTGGTGCCACCGAATTTCGATGTCGCCTCGACCAGCAGCACGTCGAGGCCCTCGCGCGCCGCGGTGTAGGCGCCGGTGACGCCGCCGCCGCCGGAACCCGCGACCAGCACGTCGCATTCGGCCGGCCAGTCGACCATCGCTACTCCTCCTGCGCTGCCGTCAATACGCTGTGAATCGCCGGCGCGATCCGCTCGATCAGCGTTTCGCTGTCCGCTCCCGCGAGGATCGGAACTCCCACGATTCGTCGTCCGACGACGATACCGACCAACATCGACGACGCCAGACCGGCGCGCAACGCCGCTTCGTCGGGGTCGCCCGGCCGCGAGCGAGTGCCGTCGAGCAGTCGGGCCTGGATGAACTCACGCAGCTGCTCGCCCGCCTGTTCGTTGACGATCGCGCCGCGCAGCATCGCCATGAGCGGCTCCGAGTCCCGGGGGTTGCCCTCCCACACGCCGAGGAAGGCGCGCACGACTCGCTCCCCGAGGTGTTCATCGGGGCCCTCGAACGCGGATCCCAAGCGCGCCAACGCTTCCGGCGTGATCGACATGACCGCGCCGAACAAGTCGTCCTTCGATCGGAAGAACTGCATCACCAGCGACGCATCGACCCCGGCGTCGGCGGCGATCCGCCTGATCGTGGTACCGGCATAGCCGTCGGCGGCGAACCTGGCGCGAGCCGCGTCCAGGATGGCCTGCCGGGTTGTGCTCGCCCCCGGCCGGCGGCCGCGGCGCCCGCCGACGACTGGCTTCGCGGTCATCGCGTCGGGTGAACGGGCAGTTGCAGATACGAGGCACGCGATCCCCCGGTGTGGATGACGTGCTGACCACTGTTGAACGGGGAGTATTCGCGCAGTCCGGGCATCCAGGTGCCGAACAAGTTCTGCGCGCTGATGATGAACCGCAGCTGCTCGCCGGGATGGAACACGAGACCGATTGGCAGCAACTCGATTTCGACCTCGACCACCTCGCCCGGATTCAGCTTCTGCACCCGGTCGAAGCTGTGGACGGGAACCTCATCGGTCGACTGCGCCTCGTCCAGATGCCGCATCGAGACCCGCAAGCGGCCGTCGGAGCCCTTGTACCGCAGGATCGATGCCCCCCGTTCGGTGACGTCGTGGACTCGCGCGCTGTGATTCGGCACGGTGAACTGCTGCAGCGGCGTCCCGTGCCGATCCAGCTTCTGGACGAAGACGAACAGGTCCATATCGTCGGCGTCCTTTGCCTCCACCCACAGCCGCGCCTTCGGATAGCCGACCATCGTGGTCTCCTCGCCGAAGCGGACCAGAAATGAGACGAAGTTCGGGTTGGCCTGCGCGTCGTACGCCGCGGTCGCCGCCGCGGCGGCCTCGGAGCGCAGCGTTCGCGTCGCGCCGTCAAGGTAGTACTTCGTGTACGTGACAGCCGCCGGGGGGAATTGCTTCGCGGGCAGATTGACGCGGTCGCCGCCTTGGAGGTCGAGCAGCGCGTACCGCACGCGCGGAGTCTGCTCCCAGCCGTTGTCGGCGTCCTTGAGGAAGTGGTCGAAGAACTGCCGCAGCTCCTCCCTGTTCGCTTCGTCGTAGTAGTCCGGCCACTCCTGGCTGTTGTGGATGCGCAGCCACTTCTGCGGCGACCCGAGGCGACGCCAGGCGCGGAAAGTCCCCGCCGTGTGCAACGAGTTGGAGTAACTCGCCACGACATACGCCGGCACGGTGATCCGCTCGACGCGGGGGATCTTGTTCCGCCACAGGTCGTTGACGAGCGGGTAGCGCTCGGCCTCGGCGAGGATGTCCTCCTTGCGACCCTTACCCCAGAAGCTGTTGTCCCGGAGCTGCCGGGCGAACCCCGTGTCGGGCATGCCGCCGCGCATCACCAGATCGCGGTAGACGTCGCTGACGCCTTCCCAGGGGTTGATCGCCGCCAGGTGCGGCGGTTGCTCGGCGGCGGCGAACCACTGCGCGACCGCGAGGTAGGACGTGCCGCTCATGGCGACCTTTCCCGTGCACCAGTCCTGGACGGCCAGCCATTCGATCAGGTCGTAGCAATCCTCGCCCTCCTGGCGATCCCATAGGACGCTGTCGCCGTCGCAGTCCGAGACGCCTCGAACATCCGGATTACAGATCGCGTAACCCCGCGCGCACCAGTAGGCGGGGTCGGGGCCTTCGAACTTGTGCAAACCCGACACGATGTCGTTGGGCAGGCCGACGAGCCCGAACACCCCCATCGCAGCCGGGGCGCTGCCCTCCCCCTTGCCGTACGGGCTCCACGCCACGATGACCGGCACCTTCTCCGCACCCACCGGCCGCAGGATGTCGACGTAGGTGGTGACGCCGTCGCGCATGGTGACCGCCACGTCCTTTTCCAGCACGATGTCGACCGGCAGCTCCCGGAACGCGGGCGCGAGCCGAGATCCCGCCGGCAGGGTCCGCGTGCCGGGATCGAACCCGCTCAGCACGCCGTATCTGTCCCCCGATTCCAGCGGATGAGACGGCATGAACACTATTTGTTCCCCGGCCAACGGGTTTTCGGAAGCCACCCCTGCAACCTACGAGCCCGCGGGGCGAAACTCAACGGATGTTTATATTCGTGAATCGCCGGCGAATATTTAAGGGCTGCTTAAGGGGGACCGACAGGGCTGCCGATAACATCGCTGCCATGACGAGCGTTACCGACCACACCGCGGAACCGGCCGCCGAACACTCCATCGACATCCACACCACCGCCGGCAAGCTGGCCGAGCTGCACAAGCGCCGCGAAGAGTCGCTGCATCCGGTGGGCGAAGAGGCCGTCGAGAAGGTGCACGCCAAGGGCAAGCTGACCGCCCGTGAGCGCATCCTCGCCCTGCTCGACGAGGACTCGTTCGTGGAGCTCGACGCGCTGGCCAAGCACCGCAGCAAGAACTTCGGCCTGGAGAACAACCGCCCGCTGGGCGACGGCGTGATCACCGGCTACGGCACCATCGACGGCCGCGACGTGTGCATCTTCAGCCAGGACGCCACGGTGTTCGGCGGCAGCCTCGGCGAGGTGTACGGCGAGAAGATCGTCAAGATCCAGGAGCTGGCGATCAAAACCGGCCGCCCGCTGATCGGCATCAACGACGGCGCCGGCGCGCGGATCCAGGAGGGCGTCGTCTCGCTGGGCCTGTACAGCAAGATCTTCCGCAACAACATCCTGGCCTCGGGCGTCATCCCGCAGATCTCGCTGATCATGGGGGCGGCCGCCGGTGGGCACGTGTACTCCCCCGCCCTGACCGACTTCGTGGTGATGGTCGACCAGACCAGCCAGATGTTCATCACCGGGCCCGACGTCATCAAGACCGTCACCGGTGAGGACGTCACCATGGAGGAGCTGGGCGGCGCCCACACCCACATGGCCAAGTCCGGCACCCTGCACTACGTCGCCTCCGGCGAGCAGGACGCCTTCGACTGGGTTCGCGACCTGCTCAGCTACCTGCCGCCCAACAACGCCACCGACGCGCCGCGCTACGCCGAGCCGCATCCGCCGGGCGCCATCGAGGACAACCTCACCGAGGAGGACCTCGAGCTGGACACGCTGATCCCGGACTCGCCCAACCAGCCCTACGACATGCACGAGGTGATCACCCGCATCCTCGACGACGACGAGTTCCTCGAGGTGCAGGGCGGCTACGCGCAGAACATCGTCGTCGGGTTCGGCCGCGTGGAGGGCCGGCCGGTCGGGATCGTCGCCAACCAGCCGACCCAGTTCGCCGGCTGCCTGGACATCAACGCCTCAGAGAAGGCGGCGCGGTTCGTCCGGACCTGCGACTGCTTCAACATCCCGATCATCATGCTGGTGGACGTCCCGGGCTTCCTGCCGGGCACCGGCCAGGAGTACAACGGCATCATCCGCCGCGGCGCCAAGCTGCTGTTCGCCTACGGCGAGGCGACGGTCCCGAAGATCACCGTCATCACCCGCAAGGCCTACGGCGGCGCCTACTGCGTCATGGGGTCCAAGGACATGGGCTGCGACGTCAACCTGGCGTGGCCGTCGGCGCAGATCGCGGTGATGGGCGCCTCGGGTGCGGTCGGGTTCGTTTACCGCAAGCAGCTGAGCGAGGCCGCCAAGGAGGGCAAGGACGTCGACGCGCTGCGCCTGCAGCTGCAGCAGGAGTACGAGGACACGCTGGTCAACCCGTACGTCGCCGCCGAGCGCGGCTACGTCGACGCGGTCATCCCGCCGTCGCACACCCGCGGCTACATCGGCACGGCGCTGCGCCTGCTGGAACGCAAGATCTCCCACCTGCCCCCCAAGAAGCACGGGAACATCCCGCTATGACCGAGACGACCGACGTGCAGACCGACGACGCGGTGGCCGGCGAGACCGCGCAGCCGCAGGCGCACGAGCCGCACATCCAGATCCTCAAGGGTGAGCCCACCGTCGAGGAGGTGGCCGCGCTGGTCGCGGTGCTGGGCTGCGCCGGTGGCGGCGCGCCGGAGCCCGAGCAGCCCGAGCGGACCCGCTGGGGCCTGCCGGTCGACCGGCTGCGTTTCGCGATGACCAACTATCAGCGGCTCACGTTCCAGCAGATGACCCACATGAGGCAGTGACCCGCCTGGTGCTGGCCTCGGCGTCGGCCGGCCGGCTCAAGGTGCTGCGCCAGGCTGGCGTCGATCCGCTGGTCGTGGTCTCCGGCGTCGACGAGGACGCCGTCGCCGCCGCGCTGGGCCCCGACGCGTCCCCGGCCGACGTGGTGTGCGCCCTGGCCCGCGCGAAGGCCGACCGGGTGGCCGGCGAGCTCGACGACGACCTGGCGTCCGATTGCGTTGTCATCGGCTGTGATTCGATGCTGTCCATCGACGGCCGGCTGTGCGGGAAGCCCGGGTCGGCCGATGCCGCCGCCGGCCAGTGGCGCCTGATGGGTGGCCGCTCCGGCGAGCTGCACACCGGGCACTGCCTGCTGCGGCTCACCGACGGTGGCATCACGCACTGGGAAGTCGAATCACTAAGCACCACAGTGCATTTCGCCACTCCATCGGAGGCGGACCTGCGGGCGTATGTCGATCATGGGGAGCCATGGCACGTGGCCGGCGGCTTCACTCTGGACGGCCTGGGCGGTTGGTTCGTCGACGGCATCGACGGCGACCCGTCGAACGTGATCGGCGTCAGCCTGCCGCTGCTGCGGTCGCTGCTGGGCCGGGTCGGGCTGTCGGTGTCCGCACTGTGGGCCGCCAACGGCAACTGACGCCGAACGTCGCTCGTCGGGCCGCAAGCCGGGTTTTCCGACAACACGTCGACGTTGGGCGCAGGCGAACGGGATGGGTAGGCTCGGCAGTGTGGCATTACCACCCGATCCAAGCCCCACCCTGCAGGGCTACGCCCACCCCGAGCGACTGGTCACCGCCGACTGGCTGTCCGCCAATCAAGGCGCCCCCGGCCTGGCGATCGTCGAATCCGACGAGGACGTCCTGCTCTACGACGTCGGCCACATCCCCGGCGCGGTGAAGGTCGACTGGCACACCGACCTCAACGATCCCCGGGTCCGCGATTACATCAACGGCGAACAGTTCGCCGAGCTGATGGACCGCAAGGGCATCGCCCGCGACGACACCGTGGTGATCTACGGCGACAAGAGCAACTGGTGGGCGGCCTACGCGCTGTGGGTGTTCACCCTGTTCGGCCACCCCGACGTACGGCTGCTCAACGGCGGCCGTGACCTGTGGCTGGCCGAACGCCGGGAGACCACGCTGGACGTGCCCACCAAGACGTCCACCGGCTACCCCGTCGTCACCCGCAACGACGCGCCCATCCGCGCCTTCAAGGACGACGTGCTGGGCATCCTCGGCACACAGCCGCTGATCGACGTACGCTCCCCGGACGAGTACACCGGCAAGCGCACGCACATGCCCGAGTACCCCGAGGAAGGCGTGCTGCGCGGCGGACACATCCCCACGGCCCGGTCGATACCGTGGGCCAAGGCCGCCGACGAGAACGGCCGGTTCCGCAGCCGCGAGGAGCTCGAGGAGCTGTACGGCTTCCTGCAACCGGACGACAAGACCGTCGTGTACTGCCGCATCGGCGAGCGGTCCAGCCACACCTGGTTCGTGCTGACGCATCTGCTGGGCAAGCCCGGGGTGCGCAACTACGACGGCTCGTGGACCGAATGGGGCAACACCGTGCGCACGCCGATCGTGGCGGGTGAAGAGCCGGGCACCGTTCCGGTGTGATGGTGCCGCGATGAGCATGCCCGCGCCGCTCGCCGAGGTGGTGTCCGACTTCGCCGAGGTCGAGGGCCAGGACAAGCTGGCGCTGCTGCTGGAGTTCGCCAACGAGCTCCCGGCGCTGCCGCCCGACCTCGAACAGGCGGCGATGGAGCCGGTGCCGGAATGCCAGACCCCGCTGTTTCTGCATGTCGACGCCCGCGACCCCGAGCGGGTGCGGCTGCACTTCAGCGCGCCCGCCGAATCGCCCACCACGCGGGGCTTCGCGTCGATTCTGGCCGCGGGCCTCGACGAACAGCCGGCCGCCGACATTCTGGCGGTGCCCGAGGATTTTTACGCCGACCTCGGGCTGGCCGCACTGATCAGCCCACTGCGGCTGCGCGGCCTGTCGGCGATGCTCGCCCGCATCAAGCGCAGGCTGCGCGAGGCGTCCTGAGAAAAGGTGGACCGCCTCGTCGGGCCGAACGGCGCGCCGCTTAGACTTCCCGAGAACTCGTTGTAAGAAATTCTCTTAGAGAAGCCCGCAGGAATACGTCTGCGGTTATGCCAAACAGGAGGCGCAGTGGCTAATCACGCCAGCTCGAGGATCTCCAAGGTGCTCGTCGCCAACCGCGGCGAAATCGCTGTCCGGGTGATCCGCGCGGCCCGCGATGCGGGCCTGTCCAGCGTGGCGGTGTACGCCGAACCCGACGCCGACGCGCCGCACGTGCGTCTGGCCGACGAGGCGTTCGCTTTGGGCGGTCAGACGTCGGCGGAGTCCTACCTGGACTTCGGCAAGCTCCTTGACGCGGCGGCGAAGTCCGGCGCCAACGCCGTCCACCCCGGCTACGGATTCCTCTCGGAGAACGCCGATTTCGCCCAGGCGGTCCTGGACGCGGGCCTGATCTGGATCGGGCCCAGCCCACAGTCCATCCGCGACCTCGGTGACAAGGTCACCGCCCGCCACATCGCCGCCCGCGCGCAGGCCCCGCTGGTACCCGGCACCCCCGACCCGGTCAAGGACGCCGACGAGGTGGTGGCCTTCGCCAAGGAGTACGGCGTGCCGATCGCCATCAAGGCGGCGTTCGGCGGTGGCGGCCGCGGCATGAAGGTGGCCCGCACCATCGAAGAGATCCCCGAGCTGTTCGAGTCGGCCACCCGTGAGGCGGTCGCGGCGTTCGGTCGCGGCGAGTGCTTCGTCGAGCGCTACCTGGACAAGCCGCGCCACGTCGAGGCGCAGGTGATCGCCGACCAGCACGGCAACGTCATCGTCGCCGGCACGCGCGACTGCTCGCTGCAGCGCCGGTTCCAGAAGCTGGTGGAGGAGGCCCCCGCGCCGTTCCTGACCGACGCGCAGCGCAAGGAGATCCACGAGTCGGCCAAGCGGATCTGCAAGGAGGCGCACTACTACGGCGCCGGAACCGTGGAGTACCTGGTCGGCCAGGACGGGCTGATCTCCTTCCTGGAGGTCAACACCCGGCTGCAGGTCGAGCACCCGGTCACCGAGGAGACCGCCGGCATCGACCTGGTGCTGCAACAGTTCAAGATCGCCAACGGCGAAAAGCTGGACCTCACCGAGGACCCCACGCCGCGCGGGCACGCCATCGAGTTCCGGATCAACGGCGAGGACGCCGGACGCGGCTTCTTGCCCGCGCCCGGCCCGGTCACCCGCTACGACATCCCGACCGGGCCCGGCGTCCGGCTGGACTCGGGCGTCGAGGCCGGTTCGGTGATCGGCGGCCAGTTCGACTCGATGCTGTCCAAGCTGATCGTGTACGGCGCCACCCGCGAGGAGGCGCTCGCCCGTTCCCGCCGGGCCCTGGACGAGTTCCACGTCGAAGGCCTGGCCACGGTCATCCCGTTCCACCGCGCCGTGGTGTCCGACCCGGCGTTCATCGGTGACGGCGACGGCTTCTCGGTGCACACCCGCTGGATCGAGACCGAGTGGGACAACACCATCGAACCGTTCACCGGTGGCGAGCCGCTGGACGAGGACGACGCCCGGCCGCGCCAGAAGGTGGTCGTGGAGGTCGGCGGGCGCCGGCTCGAGGTGTCGCTGCCCGGCGACCTGGCGCTGTCCAGCGGCGGCACGGCCGACCCGGCCGGTGTCATCCGCAAGAAGCCGAAGGCGCGCAAGCGCGGGGCGCACGCGGGTGCGGCCGCCTCGGGCGACGCGGTGACCGCCCCCATGCAGGGCACCGTCGTCAAGGTCGCGGTCGAGGAAGGCCAAGAGGTTGCCGCGGGCGACCTGGTGGTGGTGCTCGAGGCGATGAAGATGGAGAACCCGGTCACGGCGCACAAGGACGGTGTCATCACCGGGCTTGCGGTTGAGCCCGGCGCCGCCATCACCCAGGGCACGGTGCTGGCCGAGATCAAGTAGCGCTGCGGCGAGAGTTTTTCAGACAACGTTGTCGGCCCTGGCTATCGCGAGTAGGGTTTCGGACAAGGTTGAGTTCACAGCCGCCCGGGATGCGTCGGTAGCGTGGGGTAGGCGGAATTCCCTCCTTCTCCGAACGTTTCGCACGTGGCTGACGTATCCACAGCAGGAATCCTCCTCGATGGGATGGAGTCAGCGATGTCTGTGGCGCAATCTTGGCAACAAAGCCGCACAGCACAATTCACCGCCCGCTGGGGTCCGACGGGCACCCTGATCACGGTGGACGGGGAGCTCGACGCGGCCAACACCGATCAGCTCGTCGCCTACGTGCAGCAGAGCACCAGCCGCTCCCGGCGAATGGTCCTTGACCTGCGTGGCCTGAAGTTCATTGGTACCGCGGGCTTTTCGGCGTTGCACCGGATCAACGTGAAATGCTCGGCCGCCCAGGTGTCGTGGGCCATGGCGCCGAGCCCGGCGGTCGCCAGGCTGTTGCGGGTCTGCGACCCGGACGGCACCCTACCGGTGACGACGCAGCGGGCCGAGCCGCTGCTGGAACCGCTGTGGGTTGAGGACGAGCCCCGGCCGCTACTGCAGCTGGTCACGGAGCCGCGTTAGCGACTTCGCCAGCAACCGCGACACGTGCATCTGCGAGATGCCGACCCGCTCGGCGATCTGCGTCTGCGTCATCGACTCGAAGAATCGCAGCACCAACACCGTTCGTTCGCGCTCGGGCAGCGCCTCGAGCAGCGGACGCAGCGCCTCCTGATCCTCGATCCGGTCCAGGCCGGTATCGACGTCGCCGAGGGTGTCCGCGATCGCGCGGGCTTCTTCCTCCTCGCTGCCGCCACCGCTGTCGATGGACAGGGTGTTGTAAGAGCTGCCGGCCACCAGGCCCTCGACGACCTCCTCGCGGTCCATCTCGAGCTCGGCGGCGAGTTCGGTCGCGGTGGGCGCCCGGCCCAGCCGCTGTGACAGGTCGGCGGTGGCGGTGCCCAGCCGCAGGTGCAGTTCCTTCAGCCGGCGCGGGACCTTGACCGACCAGCTGTTGTCGCGGAAGTGGCGGCGAACCTCGCCCATGATCGTGGGCACCGCGAAGGAGACGAAGTCCGAGCCGGCATCGACGTCGAAGCGGACCACCGCGTTGACCAAGCCGACGCGCGCCACCTGAACCAGGTCGTCACGCGGTTCGCCGCGGCCCTCGAAGCGGCGCGCGATGTGATCGGCGAGCGGCAGGCACCGCTCGACGATCTTGTCCCGTTGACGTTGAAATTCCATCGAGTCGGGCGTGGCCGTCGCCAACTCACGGAACATATCCGGAACATCGGCGTATTCGTTCGGACGCGACACCGAACCGCCGGCAGCTCGCGCTGTCACCTGCTGGAGGCCGCCCGTCGCGCCGTCAGTGTGATGCCGAAGACACTGCCGGTTTCATTGGGTTCGCGACCGTCATGGAAAGTCTGGACGTCGTCGGCGAGCGACGTCAGCACGTGCCAACTGAAGCTTCCGGGCGCCACCACATCGTGGGTGTCGCATGCCGCGGAAGCTTCCACCACCAACTGGTCATCCTGCGGATCGACCACGACGATCAGGGTCGCGTCGGGAGTCGCCGAACGAATCAACCGGGTGCACACTTCGTCGACCGCGAGCCGCAGGTCCGCCACCGCATCGAAATCCAGGTCCTCGAAGGTGCCGATGGCACCGACCAGGGTGCGCAGCATCGCGAGGTTCTCCAGTCGCGCAGCAACGTGAAGCTCGACGGCGCGATGGCCGCGCGGACGCTCTTTAGCGTGCAATCCAGCATCCTTCATATGGTCTCCCGGCAATGTTTGACTGACACTACTACTGCTCCGCAGTCCGCCGTGGACCTCGCGTTCGAGCCGGTTAGTCATGATCGCCGCCGGGTATTCGGCCCGCGGCGCGCGGGCCTGACACGACCGACACAATCGCGACGCGCCGAGAGCGACGCGCCGCGGTGATCGCCGGAGTCACGCTGGTCATATCGATAGTCGTTGCAGTAGACATATAGGTCGGTGGGTTCGTGATCCTGTTCCCCATGATGGGGTGACCACGCTAACTCAACCGTTCCGGCACTCATCATGGTGCAGACCTGATACCCACAAGTCAGTGCCCGTAACCTCGGAATCAGCTTTCGCGCGAAATTTCGCACCACCCCACGTCGGGGCAGTTCACTGGGGGGAAGCTCATTCGGCGGCGGGTGTCAGCTGGCCGGCCACTGCCGGTGCACCTCGGGATGTTCGGCGTACCAGCGATCCGCGATTCGACGAATCCTGCGATGCTCCACCGCGAGCCACGCCAGCCCGAGCACCGCGGCGATGACCGCGACAATCCCCGCCGTCATGCCCTCGTGGTGATGTCCGCTGCCGAAGGCCGCAAGACTGCCGCAGGCCCCGATCACGCCCGCGACAACTAACAGATACCCGGGCCAGTGCAGGACGTCGATCAGCGACTCGCCGGCGAGCGGCCGCGTGGTCCTCAGATGGTCGACGGGGTCGTGGTAGGTGTCTCCCATAGCTGCTCCTCACCGCACCATCAACGTTAGATCGCGGGACGACAAAGCTAAAGGGCCAGTACCGGACCGGCGATCGGAGCAACGCCCATGGCGACCATCAGCGCCATCGCGGTCAGCAGGAACCAGCCCGCGCCGTGCCATGCCCACCAGGTTCCGCGGGCCTTCCACACCCGATAGGTGCGCACGAAGGCCCAGATTCCAGCGGCGAGGGCGATCAGCGGACCGCCGAACGCCAGCAGGGTGCGCTGCGGCACGCCGCACGCCACCGTGTCCACGCTCACTCCCGGGCAGGTGCTGACCCACACCGCGGCGATCAGGACGAAGCCGACGGCGGCCAGCGTGGACAGCGCCGCAAACCGGATGGCGGCGTGCACTTCGCCGTCCTCCTGACCCAAGCGGTCACCGCCGGATCGAGCGTCCGCTTTCTGCATCGTTGGTCACCTCCCTCAGGGGCCCGCGCTTGGTTCATCGCTCGCTACGTCGCATTTGTTACGGGGCATTCGTCACCGTGCTGGTAGCAGCGGAAGCCGCACGGGATCAAATACCCGGCGGCAAACCGGGGTAAACGGGATCGATGTGAGATCAAGCCCTAGCGCAGGGCCCGCAGAGCGGCACGGATGGCGCTCAGCGCGGCGTCGATCTCCGCGCGCGAGACGGTCAGCGCCGGACGGAACCGGACACCGTCGTGCCCCGAGGGCAGCACGATCACCGCGTGGCGCCACAGCAGGCGGATCAGCTCGTCGCGGTCGGCGGTAGTCGGCACGCTGAAGGCGCACATCAGGCCGCGGCCGCGGGGGTCCAGCACCAGGCCGGGAAATTCGTCGGCCAGCTCGTCGAGGCCCGCATGGAGGTAGGCCCCTTGTTCGGCGGCCCGGTCGAACAGTCCGTCGGCCTCGATCACCTCCAGGATGCGGCGGGCGCGCACCATGTCGGCCAGGTTGCCGCCCCACGTCGAGTTCACCCGGGAGGACACCGCGAACACGTTGTCGCGGACCTCGTCGACCCGACGGCCGGCCATGATGCCGCATACCTGGGTCTTCTTGCCGAACGCCACTACGTCGGGTAGCACGCCCAATTGCTGGTAGGCCCAAGGCGTTCCGGTCAGGCCGCAGCCGGTCTGCACCTCGTCGAAGATCAGCAAGGCGTCGTGTTCGTCGCACAGCTCGCGCATGGCCGCGAAGAACTCCGGCCGGAAGTGACGGTCGCCGCCCTCGCCCTGGATGGGTTCGGCCACGAAGCAGGCGATGTCGTGCGGGTGGGCCTCGAAGGCCGCACGGGCCTGGCGCAGCGACTCCGCCTCCAGCGCCGCCACGGCCGCGCGGTCCAGGCCGGGCCGCAGGAACGGGGCGTCGATGCGGGGCCAGTCGAACTTGGGGAAGCGGGCCACGGTGACCGGCTTGGTGTTGGTCAGCGACAGCGTGTATCCGCTGCGGCCGTGGAACGCGCCGCGCAGGTGCAGCACCCGGGTGCCCAGCGCGGGATCGATCCCGCGCGCTTCGTTGAACCGGCTCTTCCAGTCGAACGCCACCTTGAGCGCGTTCTCCACCGCGAGCGCGCCGCCGTCGACGAAGAACAGGTGCGGCAGCGCCGGGTCGCCCAGCACCCGGGCGAAGGTCTGCACGAAGCGGGCCATCGCCACCGAGTAGACGTCGGAATTGCTGGGCTTGTTCAGGGCAGCCTGCGCCAGCTCGGCGCGAAACTCCTGGTCATCGGCCAGCGCGGGGTGATTCATGCCCAGCGCCGACGACGCGAAGAAGGTGAACATGTCCAGGTAGCGCCGGCCGTCCCGCGCGTCGTACAGGTAGGAGCCGGCGGAGCGGGCCAGATCGAGCACGAAGTCGAAACCGTCGACCAGAATGCTGCGCGCCAGCACCTCGTGGACCCGGTCGGGCGCGGTGCCGGTGCGGCGTTCCAGGGTGGCGGTCATGGCCTCATGGTAGCCGATTTTTACGGAATCATGAGTGCTGTGCCGTATATTTTATGGTATTCGCTGCCTATCAGCGTAAAAAGTATTTAATATGATGGTGCTTCGCGTCCTGACGTTCGCCGTCGTCCGGATCCGCTGCAGCAGGTCCTCCAGCGCCCGGGCGGAGGGAACGCGTACCAGCAGGACGTAGCTTTCCTCGCCGGCCACCGAGTGACACGATTCGATCTCCTCGATGCGCTCGAGGCGGGCGGGCGCATCATCGGGTTGAGAGGGATCCAAGGGAGTGATGGCCACGAACGCCGACAGCAGGTGTCCGACCGCCTCCGGGTCGACGCGCGCCGAGTATCCCGAGATGACGCCGCGCGCCTCGAGCCTGCGCACCCGCGACTGCACCGCCGACACCGACAGCCGCGCGCTGGCGGCCAGCTCCGCCAGCGTCGCACGGCCGTCGGCGACCAGCTCGCGCACCAGAATCCGGTCGACCTCGTCGAGCGTCTCACTCATGGCCGGAGACTATCGCAGGAACGGGCCGTCGTGACCCGCACGAAATGGCTGGAAACCTGGCAGCTTCGGGCGGAGTTCGCCGCGGGCCTGTCGGCGATGTATGCGGCCGAGGTACCCGCGTACGGCACCCTGATCGAGGTCAGCGAGCGGGTCAACGCCGATTACGCGGCGCGTCATGCCGATGCCGAACGCTTCGGTTCGCTGCGCCGCGTCACCGCCGAGCGGCACGGCGCCATCCGGGTGGGCAGCCCGGCCGAACTGGCCGCCGTCGCAGACCTTTTCGCGGCGTTCGGCATGCTGCCGGTGGGCTACTACGACCTGCGGTGCGCGGCGTCACCCGTCCCGGTGGTGTCGACCGCCTTCCGGCCCATCGACCCAATCGAGTTGTCTCACAACCCGTTCCGGGTATTCACCTCGATGCTGGCCACCCGCGACCCGCGTTACTTCGACCGCGACCTGCGCCGCCGCGTCGACGCCTTCCTGGCGCGGCGCCGGCTGTTCGACCCCGCGCTGGCGGCCCGGGCGCGGGTCATCGCCGCCGAGGGTGGCTGCGCTGCCGACGAGGCGCGGCCGTTCGTCGCGGCGGCGGTGGCGGCCTTCGCGTTGTCCGGCGAGCCGATCGAGCGATCCTGGTACGACGAATTGGCGCGCGTCTCCGCGGTCGCCGCCGACATCGCGGGCGTCGGCTCCACCCACATCAACCACCTGACGCCCCGCGTGCTCGACATCGACGACCTGTACGGGCGGATGACCCGGCGCGGCATCACCATGATCGACGCCATCCAGGGACCGCCTCGCACCGACGGGCCAGCGGTCCTGTTGCGCCAGACGTCTTTTCGTGCCCTGGCCGAGCCGCGCCGCTTCCGGGGCGACGACGGGCGCATCACCGATGCGACGCTGCGGGTGCGCTTCGGCGAGGTGGAGGCGCGCGGCGTCGCGCTGACGCCCAAGGGCCGCGAACGCTACGACGCCGCGATGGCCACCGCCGACCCTGCCGCGGTGTGGGCGGACTACTTCCCGCCTACGGACGCCGAGATGGCGGCCGCGGGACTGGGCTACTACCGCGGCGGCGATCCGTCGGCGCCGATCGTCTACGAGGACTTCCTGCCCGCGTCGGCGGCGGGCATTTTCCGCTCCAACCTGGACTCGCCCGCCGGATTCGGAAACCGTTGCGCCGTCGACGATTCCGGCTACGACGCGCAGTGGCTGGCCGGGTCTATCGGCCGCGAGATCTACGATCCCTACCCGCTTTACGAAGCTCTCTCCCAGGAGGCACCCCGATGACCATGCCCACAGCCGATGACTTGCGCGCCCGGGTGCGCGACGCCCTGCGGGCGATGGGGGCCGACGTCGCGCTCGGCGAGCCGGACGACCACGGCATGGCGGTCAGCACACCGATCACCGGCGAGGTGCTGTTCACCGTCGCACCCACCACCCCCGAGCAGGCCGAGCTGGTGATATCGGGGGCAGCACAAGCATTTTCGGCATGGCGCGCCACCCCGGCCCCGGTCCGGGGTGCGCTGGTGGCACGGCTCGGCGAGCTGCTGACCGAGCACAAGGACGAGCTGGCCACCCTGGTGACGCTCGAGGTCGGCAAGATCACCTCCGAGGCCGCCGGCGAGGTGCAGGAGATGATCGACATCTGCCAGTTCGCCGTCGGCCTGTCGCGCCAGCTCTACGGCCGCACCATCGCCTCGGAGCGCCCCGGCCATCGCCTGCTGGAGACGTGGCACCCGCTCGGTGTCGTCGGGGTCATCACCGCGTTCAACTTCCCGGTCGCGGTCTGGGCCTGGAACACCGCGCTGGCCCTGGTGTGCGGGGACCCGGTGGTGTGGAAGCCCTCGGAGCTGACGCCGTTGACGGCGCTGGCCACCCAGTCGCTGATCACCCGGGCCGCGGCCGACGTGGGCGCCCCGCCCGCGGTGAGCTCCCTGCTGCTGGGCGACCGCGACCTGGGCGAGCTGCTGGTGGACGACCCCCGCATCGCGCTGGTGTCCGCGACCGGCTCGGTCCGAATGGGCCGGGCCGTCGGTCCCCGCGTCGCGGCCCGGTTCGGGCGGGTGCTGCTGGAACTGGGCGGCAACAACGCCGCCATCGTCACACCGTCGGCCGACCTGGACCTCGCGGTGCGCGCGGTGGTGTTCGCCGCGGCCGGCACCGCCGGTCAACGCTGCACCAGCCTGCGCCGGCTGATCGTGCACCGCTCGCTCGCCGACGAGGTCGTCGCGCGCGTCGCGTCCGCGTTCGGACAGCTCGCCATCGGCGACCCGGCCGCACCGGGCACGCTGGTCGGACCGCTGATCCACGAGACCGCCTACCGCGACATGGTCGGCGCGCTGGAGCAGGCGCGCGCCGACGGCGGCGAGGTGATCGGCGGCGCGCGCACCGGTGCCGCCGAACACCCGAGTTCCTACTACGTCGCGCCGGCGCTGGTGCGGATGCCCGCGCAGACCGCCATCGTGGCGGCCGAGACGTTCGCGCCCATTCTCTACGTGCTGACCTACGACGAGCTGGATGACGCAATTGCGCTCAATAACGCTGTGCCGCAAGGTCTTTCGTCGGCCATCTTCACCACCGACCTGCGCGAGGCCGAGCGGTTCCTGGCCGAATCCGACTGCGGAATCGCCAATGTCAACATCGGCACGTCCGGCGCGGAGATCGGCGGCGCGTTCGGCGGTGAGAAGGAAACCGGCGGCGGACGCGAATCGGGCACCGACTCGTGGAAGGCCTACATGCGCCAAAGTACCAATACCGTCAATTATTCCGGTGAGTTGCCGCTGGCCCAGGGCGTGAAGTTCGGATGAATCCAATGTGGCCGGCGTCTCATGTCGTATGAGTACTATCTGACACATGCCGACAGCCCGCAGGCGCTTGTCCCCCGAGGATCGACGCGCTGAGCTGCTCGCTTTAGGGGCAGAGGTCTTTGGGAAGCGACCCTACGACGAGGTCCGCATCGATGAGATAGCGGAACGCGCCGGGGTGTCGCGGGCCCTGATGTACCACTATTTCCCGGACAAGCGGGCATTCTTCGCGGCGGTGGTCAAAGACGAGGCCGACCGCCTGTACGAGAACACCAACATGGACGACGCCACCGGCCTGACCATGTACGAAGAG
Source organism: Mycobacterium sp. MUNTM1 (assembly GCF_054660795.1). Classification (NCBI taxonomy): domain Bacteria; kingdom Bacillati; phylum Actinomycetota; class Actinomycetes; order Mycobacteriales; family Mycobacteriaceae; genus Mycobacterium; species Mycobacterium sp. MUNTM1. Next base: position 15,305 of record NZ_BAAGDE010000034.1, on the reverse strand, counting down.
GTCCGGACCGGTGTGATGGCCTACATGGCCTACCACGAGCAGAACCCCGAGGCCGCGTGGGCCGCGTACGTCGGGCTGGGCCGTTCCGACCCGGTCCTGTTGGGCGTCGACGACGAAGCCAAGAATCGTCAGCTCGAGCACATCATGAGCCGGATCACCGACCTCGTGGCCAAGACCCCCGCGAGGAAGCTGGAACCCGACGTCGAGCGGGACCTCCGGGTGATCTGTCACGGCTGGCTGGCGTTCACCTTCGAGCTGTGCCGGCAGCGCATCATCGATCCCACCACCAATGCCGATCGCCTCGCCGACGCGTGCGCGCACTCGCTGTTCGACGCCATCGCCCGGGTGCCCGAGATCCCCGAGGAACTGTCCCACGCGATGTCCACCGCTCGCCTCGAGCCGCGCTAGCCGACGCCTTGTCGGTGCCCGTTGGCACCATGGATAGGTGAGCACTCGCGCCGATTCCGGGCCGCCCGGCGCTGCCGACCCGTTGGGCCGGTTCAGCGCCATCACCCGCGAGTGGTTCACCAGCACCTTCGACAGCCCCACCACCGCCCAGGCCGAGGCCTGGAACGCGATCGCCGACGGCCACAACACCCTGGTGATCGCCCCGACCGGATCGGGTAAGACGCTGGCGGCGTTCCTGTGGGCGCTGGACAGCCTGGCCGGGTCGACTATGCGCCCGCCGGGCACCCGCGTGCTCTACGTCTCCCCGCTCAAGGCGCTGGCCGTCGACGTCGAACGCAACCTGCGCACCCCCCTGGCCGGCCTCACCCGCATCGCCGAACGCCAGGGCCTGCCCGCCCCCGACATCAGCGTCGGGGTCCGCTCCGGCGACACCCCGCCCGCCACCCGTCGCCAGCTGATCAACCGCCCGCCCGACGTGCTGATCACCACACCCGAGTCGCTGTTCCTGATGCTCACCTCGGCCGCGCGCGAGACGTTGGCCGGCGTGCAGACCGTCATCGTCGACGAGATCCACGCGATCGCCGCCGGCAAGCGCGGCGCGCACCTCGCCGTGTCGCTGGAGCGCCTGGACGCGCTGCGCGAGGACAAGCCCGCCCAACGCATCGGGCTGTCGGCCACGGTGCGCCCGCCCGAGGAGCTCGCCCGGTTCCTGTCCGGGCAGGCGCCGACGACCATCGTGGCCCCGCCGTCGGCCAAGACGGTCGAGCTCACCGTGCAGGTGCCGGTGCCCGACATGGCCAACCTGGCGAACAACACCATCTGGCCCGACGTGGAGAACCGCCTGGTCGACCTGATCGAATCGCACAATTCCACCATCGTCTTCGCCAACTCGCGCCGGCTGGCGGAGCGACTTACCGCCCGCCTCAATGAGATTCACGCCGAACGCAGCGGCGTCGAGCTGTCCACGGACGCCAACCCGAAGGTGGCCGGCGGCGCGCCGGCGCACATCATGGGCAGCGGCCAGACCTACGGGGCGGACCCGATACTGGCCCGCGCCCACCACGGCTCGGTCAGCAAGGAACAGCGCGCCCTGGTCGAAGAGGACCTCAAACGCGGGCTGCTCAAGGCGGTGGTGGCCACCTCCAGCCTGGAGCTGGGTATCGACATGGGCGCCGTCGACCTGGTGATCCAGGTAGAGGCGCCGCCGTCGGTGGCCAGCGGCCTGCAGCGCATCGGCCGGGCCGGTCACCAGGTGGGCGAGGTCTCGCGGGGCGTGCTGTTCCCCAAGCACCGCACCGACCTGATCGGCTGCGCGGTCAGCGTGCAGCGCATGCTGACCGGCCAGATCGAAACCATGCGGGTGCCTGCCAATCCGCTCGACATCCTGGCGCAGCAGACCGTGGCGGCGGCCGCGCTGGAACCGCTGGACGCCGACCGGTGGTTCGACACGGTCCGGCGGGCCGCGCCGTTCGCGACGCTGCCGCGCAGCGTGTACGAGGCCACCCTGGACCTGTTGAGCGGCAAGTACCCGTCCACCGAATTCGCCGAGCTGCGACCGCGATTGGTCTACGACCGCGACACCGGCATGCTGACCGCGCGGCCCGGCGCGCAGCGGCTGGCCGTGACCTCCGGCGGCGCCATCCCCGATCGCGGGCTGTTCACCGTCTACCTCGCCTCCGAATCCGAAAAGCCTTCGCGGGTAGGCGAACTCGAAGAAGAGATGGTCTACGAGTCGCGCCCCGGCGACGTCATCTCGCTGGGCGCCACCAGCTGGCGGATCACCGAGATCACCCACGACCGAGTGCTCGTCATCCCCGCACCCGGCCAGCCGGCCCGGTTGCCGTTCTGGCGCGGCGACGGCCTGGGCCGCTCGGCTGAGCTGGGCGCCGCGCTCGGCGCGTTCACCGGCGAGCTGGCCGGGCTCAAGCGCGAGGCCTTCGACACCCGTTGCGCCGGACTGGGTTTCGACGCGTACGCCACCGACAACCTGTGGGGGCTGCTCGATGAGCAGCGCACCGCGGCCGGGGTGGTGCCCACCGACACCACCCTGCTCGTCGAGCGGTTCCGCGACGAACTGGGCGACTGGCGGGTGATCCTGCACTCGCCGTACGGCCTGCCGGTGAACGGCCCGCTGGCGCTGGCGGTGGCCCGACGGCTGCGCGAGCGCTACGGCATCGACGAGAAGCCCACCGCCTCCGACGACGGCGTCGTGGTGCGGCTGCCCGACACTATTTCCGATTTCGCGTCCGACACGGGAACTGATACCCCGCCCGGCGCCGACCTTTTCGTCTTCGACGCCGAGGAGATCGACCCGATCGTCACCGCCGAGGTGGGCGGCTCGGCGCTGTTCGCGTCGCGGTTCCGCGAGTGCGCGGCCCGCGCGCTGCTGCTGCCGCGCCGGCACCCGGGCCGCCGCTCGCCCCTGTGGCAGCAGCGCCAGCGCGCCGCCCAACTGCTGGAGGTGGCCCGCAAATACCCCGACTTCCCGGTGGTGCTGGAGACCGTCCGCGAATGCCTACAGGACGTCTACGACGTCCCGGCCCTGACCCTGCTGATGACCGGCATCGCGCAGCGGCGGGTGCGGGTGCTCGAGGTCGAGACGCAGCGCCCGTCGCCGTTCGCTGCGTCGCTGCTGTTCGGCTATGTCGGCGCGTTCATGTACGAAGGCGACAGCCCGCTGGCCGACCGCCGGGCCGCCGCGCTGTCGCTGGACAGCACGCTGCTGGCCGAGCTGCTGGGCCGGGTGGAGCTGCGCGACCTGCTCGATCCCGAGATCATCGCCGGCACCGGCCGCCAGCTGCAGCACCTCGCGCCGGACCGGGCCGCCCGCGACGCCGTGGGCGTCGCGGACCTGCTGCGGCTGCTGGGCCCGCTGACCGAGGAGGAGGTGGCCGCCCGCGCGGGCGGCGCCGACGTGGGCGGCTGGCTGGAAGGGCTGCGCGCGGCCCGCCGCGCGCTGACGGTGTCGTTCGCCGGCCGCAGCTGGTGGGTGGCCGTTGAGGACATCGGCCGGCTGCGCGACGGCATCGGCATCGCGGTTCCGTTGGGCGTGCCGGCGGCCTTCACCGAGGAGGTGGCCGACCCGCTGGGCGAATTGCTGGGCCGCTACGCGCGCACCCACACCCCGTTCACCACCGGCGAGGCCGCCGCCCGGTTCGGGCTGGGGCTGCGGGTGACCGCCGACATCCTGGGCCGGCTGGCCGGTGACGGCCGGCTGGTGCGGGGGGGGGGGGGGGGCCCCGGCCGAATAGCCGGGGGCCCCGGGGGCGGGGGGGGGGGGGGGGGGGGGCCCCCCCCCCCCCCCCGGGCGGGGGGGGCGGGCCCGGCGGGGGGGGGGCGGGGCTCCTGCGCCCCCGCGGCCGAAATGCCCGGGGCCCCGGTGGCCGGGGGCGAGCAGTGGTGTGACGCCGACGTGCTGCGCATCCTGCGGCGGCGGTCGCTGGCGGCGCTGCGGGCCCAGGTCGAGCCGGTCAGCACGGCCGCCTACGGCCGGTTCCTGCCGGCGTGGCATCGGGTGGCGGCGGCCGAATCATCGCGCTCCCCAAGCCATTTCGGGCTGGACGGGCTGATGACGGTGATCGATCAGCTGGCCGGGGTGAGGATGCCCGCCTCGGCGATCGAGCCACTGGTGCTCGCCCCCCGGATCCGCGACTACTCCCCCGCGCTGCTCGACGAGCTGCTCGCCACCGGCGAGGTCACCTGGTCAGGGGCCGGGTCGATCTCCAGCGGAGACGGCTGGATCGCGTTGCACCCCAGCGAATCCGCGCCGTTGACGCTGCCCGGGCCGGCCGACATCGAACTGGGCGACGCCCACCGCGCCGTCCTGGACACGCTGGCGCCGGGGGGCGCCTACTTCTTCCGCCAGCTCACGCAGGACGGGTTGCCCGAGTCCGAACTCAAATCCGCGCTGTGGGAACTGATCTGGGCCGGCTGGATCACCGGCGACACGTTCGCGCCGGTGCGCGCCCTGCTCGGGGGCACCGGAACCCGCAAGCGCTCGGCGCCCGCGCACCGGTCGCATCGCCCGCCACGGCTGAGCCGATACAGCATCGCGCACCCGCAGGCGCGGCCCGCCGACCCTACGGTCGCCGGCCGGTGGTCGGTCCTGCCGGTCCCGGAGCCGGACTCCACGCTGCGCGCCCACTTCCAAGCCGAGCTCCTGCTGGGCCGCCACGGCGTGCTGACCCGGGGCGCGGTGACCGCCGAGGGCGTGCCCGGCGGGTTCGCCACCCTGTACAAGGTGCTGAGCACCTTCGAGGACGCCGGCCGGTGCCAGCGCGGCTACTTCATCGAGTCGCTGGGCGGCGCGCAATTCGCGGTCGCGTCGACCGTGGACCGGCTGCGCGCCTACTCCGACGGGGTCGACCCGGAACGGCCCGAGTACCGGGCGGTCGCGCTGGCCGCCGCGGATCCGGCCAACCCCTACGGCGCCGCGCTGCCCTGGCCCGCGCCGCGCGGCGAGGCCTCGGGGTCCGGCGGCCCGGGGGCGCGCCCGGGCCGCAAGGCCGGTGCGCTGGTCGTGCTGGTGGACGGCGAGCTGGCCTGGTTCCTCGAGCGGGGCGGGCGGTCGCTGCTCACCTTCACCGACGACCCCGCCGCGAACCACGCCGCGGCCACCGCGCTTGCGGACCTCGTCGCGTCCCGGCGCGTCGCGTCGATCCTGGTCGAACGCATCGACGGGGTGCCGGCCCTGCAGCCCCGCGCGGACGGGCCCGGCCCGGCCGACGCGCTGTCCGACGCCGGCTTCGCCCGCACCCCGCGCGGAATGCGACTGCGCTGACATGCCCGAAGGCGACACCGTCTGGCACACCGCCGCCGTGCTGCGCGAGCATCTGGTCGGCGGCACCCTGACCCGCTGCGACATCCGGGTGCCGCGGTTCGCCACCGTCGACCTCACCGGGCAGGTGGTCGACGAGGTGCTCAGCCGCGGCAAGCACCTGTTCATCCGGGTGGGAGCCGCCAGCATTCACTCGCACCTGAAGATGGACGGCAGCTGGCGGGTCGGCAGCCGCCCGGTACGGATCGACCACCGCGCGCGAATCATCCTGGAAACCGACAGCGTCCGCGCCGTCGGCGTGGACCTCGGCGTGCTGGAGATCCTGGAGCGCGAGCGTGACGGCGACGCCGTCGCGCACCTGGGTCCCGATCTGCTGGGCGAGGATTGGGATCCCGCGCTCGCCGCCGCCAACCTGACGGCCGACCCGGATCGGCCGATCGCCGAGGCGCTGCTGGACCAGCGGGTGCTGGCCGGGGTCGGCAACGTCTACAGCAACGAATTGTGTTTCCTGTTCGGGCATCTGCCCACCGCGCCGGTGCGCGACATCGCCGACCCCCATCGGCTGGCCTCACGCGCGCGGGATATGTTGTGGCTCAATCGCTTCCGCTGGAACCGGTGCACCACGGGCGACACCCGGACCGGCCGGCAGCTGTGGGTCTACGGGCGATCCGGGCAGGCCTGCCGGCGCTGCAGCACTCGGATCAATGTCGACGACTCCGGGGAACGGGTGACGTACTGGTGCCCGTCCTGCCAGCGCTGAGGTGCGCCGCTACTCGCGGCCGTGCGCGAGGAAGAACTGAGCGATGGCCTCGGACCCGTCGAGCGCGCGCGTGGTGGGACCGATGACGGCCGCGGGCAGGTATTGCTTGCCGCCCGGCCAGGTGTGGCCGCCGCGGTCGATCTTGTAGAACACCACCTCGGTGTTCGCCGCGCATCCCGTGGACTCGTAGCGGTGCACGACGGTGCCGTCGCGGACGTCGGGCAGCACCTCCATGGCCGGCTCGCCCTGGCACCCATCGGCCGAGCGCCACTTGGCCACCATGTTGTCCGCCGAGATGGAGTGGCTGACCCCGCCGCGCCCGCGCACCACCCCGCCCTTGAAGGGCACCAGCGGGTCGGCCGTCCCGTGGGCTTCCCAGACCGACACCGGCCGCGACGGGTTGCAGGCCACCCCCACGCCCAGGGTGCCGGCCACCGGGGCGATCGCGGCGAAGAGGTCGGCGCGGTCGCACGCCAGCCGGTTCGTCATGAAGCCGCCGTTGGACATCCCAGTGACGAACACGTGCCCGGGCGCGATGCCGTAGTCGTTCTGCAGCTTGCTCACCAGCCCGACCAGAAAGCCAACATCGTCGATGTGGCGCCGGTCGGCGGGCGAGGCGCCGCGCCCGTCGGCCCAGCTCTTGTCGTAGCCGTCGGGGTAGGCCACCACCAGGTTGTGGGCGTCAGCAACGGTGTCGAAGCCCGTCAGGCCGCGCTGCGAGATCCCGGTGCCGCCGCCCCCGTGCAAACTGAGCACCAGCCCGACGGGGTCGCCCGCCGGCACGTGCAACATGTAGGTTCGGTCCATGCCGCCGGATCGAAAGGTGCCGGAAATGTCTCGAGCGCTGGCCGCCGACACGTGCCGCACACCGCAGCCGACCACGCATATCGCCACCACAGCGAGGCACAGCCACCGCGCATACGTCATGTCGTCAGATCACCGACGGCGCGTCGACGAGGGCTCGCCGGTAACGCGTGTCCGACGACGGAGCAAACCCTTGTGTGGCACACACCGCATTATCGGCGATCCGGCGCCGGGTGACGCCCCGGCATGCAAACATTCGAACTAGCCCCGCCTTCAGCAAGCAACGGCACTTCTGTTCCACGGGAGTATCAGAAATGACGACCACCCAGATACGCAAGCCCATCGGGCCGCTGTCGCTCCTGGCGATCGGCGTGGCGCCGGTGGCCGGGCTGCTCGGCGTGCTGGCCGCGTCCGTCACCGCGCACGCCACCTCTCCCGATGACGCCTTCCTGGCCGCGCTGAAAGCCAAGGGCATCAATTACGAGTCACCCGACGCCGCGGTCAACTCCGGGCACACCGTGTGTCACGAACTCGACATGGGCCAGACACCCGAACAGGTCGCCAACAGCGTGCTGTCCAGCAGCACCCTGGACAGCTATCACGCCGGCTATTTCGTCGGGGTCAGCATCAAGGCGTACTGCCCGAAATACGCGGATGCCGCGGCATCATCCGGGTCCTGAAATTTACAGCCGGTTGACAGGCCCGTGATGTGATCGCGGATAAAATTTGAGGTATCCGATCTAATCGAAACCCAGCAAGGCCAAAATGGTTCCGAAACTTTTGGTCGGTGTTGCGGGTATGGCGATCGCCCTCGGTGCTTCCAGCGGGGCAATGGCGTCAGCCGCCACTGACCCCAATCCCTTCGGTCATCTCAGCTGCGCCTGTAAGGATTCCGATCCACCGGGCAGCCCCGCGCTGCGGGACAAGATCGAACAGGGCATCCACCAAGGCATTTCAAGTCCGCACGTCGCACAGTAACCCACCGCGGCCTACAGCCAGTCGCGCCGCTTGAACATCACGTAGAGCACCACCATCAAGACGAGTATCACGCCGGTGCTGGCCGCGAATCCGGCATGCGTGCCGAAGCCCGGGTAGGGCACGTTCTGCCCGTAGAAGCCCGTGATCGCCGTCGGCACGGCGATGATGGCGGCCCATCCCGTCAGCTTCTTCATGACGGTGTTCAACCGGGCGTCCTGCAGCGACAGATTGGTCTCGAAAATGGTGGTGATCATGTCGCGCAACGATTCCGTCCATTCGGACACCCGCAGCACGTGGTCGTACAGGTCGGCGTACAGCGGGTCAAGCCGGCGATCGGAACCGTCCGAAACACGGTGATGCACAATCGCATTGACGACCTCGCGCATCGGCAGGGCGACCCGGCGCAGGTTCACCAGGTCCCTGCGCAGCCGGAAGGTGCGACGCTGAAAGATCCCCTTACGGGGCCTGCCGTCGAACAGCTCGTCCTCGATGGCTTCGATGCAGTCATCGAGGGCCTCCACGGCGGTGAAATGACTGTCGACCACCACATCGAGCAGGCCGTGCACCAGCGCGCCGACGCCGTAGCCCTGGCCGCCGATCTCCTGCCACCGCCGGGTCACCTGTGCGATGTCGAAGTCGGGCGTCAGGCGCACGGTGATCAGCCCCTGCGGCAGCACGAATCCCGAAATGCGTTGCATCGACAGCATCCGCCCGCCGGTGTCGGGGGCGTCCGTCACGATCTCGACGGCGTAGACGGTGAAGAAGGTGTGGCTTTCGTATGCGGTGGCCTTGACCCGCTCGGCGGCCGCCACGGCGTCTTCGACCGCCCAGCGGTTCAGGCCGAGTTCGTCGGCCAGGCCGCACAGCGTGTCGTGGTCCGGTTCGCACAGGTCGGCCCACACCAGGGTGCCGGGTTCGGTGAGGTAGTCCGAGATCTTGTCGAACTCGAAGTCGTCCTGCGCCTTGCCGCCGCGCCACACCCGGCCCTGGATACTCGAAGCGATCTGCATCACGACATCTTCTCAATCGTTGTTCACGATCGGTAAACCCGCCAGCCACTCGCTCGCGCCGTGGTCGCCGACTACCCGTGATGGTCTTGACGTTGCGGGGGGCCGTCGGCCCGACCCGAGAGATTCAGCGAGCAGGTGGGTGACATGGAGCAATCAAACCGGTTGCAGCTCAAGGCATATCGTGCTGTATCCGAGCACATCGACGGCGCCTGGTGGCCGCGGTCGACGAACCTGGCCGACGAGCTGCCCGACCTGGTGCGGTCGCTGACCGACCGGCTGGGGCAGATCGTCATGGTGGGCTACCGTCGCAACGCGTGGCACGAGACACCCCCGCTGGTTGAAATCGACGGGCACACAATCGAATTGCTGGGCTTTATCAATGACGAGGAGGCCAGCGTCATCGTGATGGGCGAGAACGGCCGCCACATTACCCTGCAGGTCATCCGGCCGGAGACCGACGCGGACGTCGCCCGCCGGGCACTCGAGGCGGTCCGGGCACCCGCCGAGGCCGGGGTGTCGCCGGCCGTCCGGGTGACGGTTGGGCGGTCGGTGGCGGACGTGGCCGACAAGCTGGCCCGCCACGAGGGCCTCGGTGACGAACGGCGCACCGCGCAGATCAGGCGCTGGTGCGAGGAGACGGCGCAACGATTCATCGACGCACCGGTGCAGACCTTCGTCCCCATCCTCGTCGAGCACCTCGTCCGCAACCGCATGATGGAGTCGCCCAACCAGCGCTATCCCGCCGACGGCGGCCTGTGCATCACGGTGCCCGGCAGCTCCGCACCGTATTCAATATCGTCGTAGTCGCGTCCCCCCTTACGCCGGCGACCGTTCGCCGAGCCACCCCCCGGGCGCATCGGGACCATCGGCAGCATGGGGGTCTGGCCGGCGCCAGGGGGCAGCGCGGAGACCGCGGACACCAGCTGCACCGGCGCCGACGACCCCAGCATTCCCACCGTCGCCGGCGGCATGGTCAGGTTGCCGAGCGAGACACCGATGCCCAGCGCCGCGCGGGGCGCCAAGGATCCGGCGGCGTTGACCGCGCCGATCAGCTGTGTCTCGGCCGACGACAGCGCAGCCGTACCTTCGGCCAGTCCGCCGAAGATGTCCCCGGCCACGCCGCCCTGCAGGGCCTGCGCGGTGTTGAACTGGGCGAGGTAGCTGAGCAGGTTGATCGGCATGCCGCCCGCGAGTTCCTGCCAGCCCCAGACGCTCCAATACCGGAACCAGCCCGAGTCGGGATCCAGGCCGAAGGCGCTGGAAGTGGCGAGATCCTGGCCCGCCCCCAGGTCGGCGGCCGTCATCATTCCCGAGTTGGCGGTGTTCGAGGTGGGCACCACGGCGGCCTGGGTCGTCACGCCGGAGGGATTGGCGACCTGAGGCGGCGGCGTGAAGGAGGGCGGTTGGACGGTGCTCGCCGAGGTCGCGTCGTAGCGGACCAGCGCCGCCGAGTTGTTCACCCACATGGTGGCGTACTCGGCTTCGGTTTCGGCGATCGCCGGGTAGTTGATCCCGAAGAAGTTGGTGGCCAACAACATCGCCAGGCGCGCGCGGTTGGCGGCCACCAGCGAGGGATGCACCACCGTCCAGTGCGTCAATTCGAACGCCGCGGTCATCACCTCTACCGAGGTGGCGACCTCCTGGCATTGCTGCGCGGTGACGCGCAGCCAGTCCAAATAGGGTTCCAGCGCTTGGGCCATCGCCGCGGCGGACGGTCCGTGCCACGTCGTCATCAGCCAGGACAGCTCCGCACTGTAGCCGGCGGCGGACTGCTCGAGCTCCGTGCTGAGCTCCTGCCAGGCGCCGGCGGCCGCGATCCATGACCAAGGACCGGGCCCAGAGTGGATCAGCGCCGAAGTGACCTCCGGCGGCAGCATCCCGAAATCCATGAACCTTTACCTTGGGGAAGAACGTGGGTGGGGCGAACGCCATGCGTCGGCCCGTCCGGCGATTCGCGAGCGGGTGGCGATCAAACATCGCGGTGTCCCGCTGCCGGTCGCCGTTGACCGTGGGGTTCGGCGTCCGCAGTCGTGGGGCACCATAGAGGTCATCCCGCGGACGGGTTCCGAGGCATCACTTTGCCCTTGACCTCCCGGCCCACGGCAACGTCCTCGTATTTCTGCTGTTTGCGCTTGCGCCAGCCGGTGCCGGCCGAGGCCGTCGTCGGCGGCACCATCATCGGCATCAGGGGCAGACCGGATTCCGCGGCCGGCAGCGGCGAGGCCGCCGAGGCGAGCTGCACCCCGGTCTGCGTGCCCGGCAACAGCCCCACCACGGCGGGGGGCGCGGTCAGCTTGCCCAGCGACACCCCGACGCCCATCGCGCCCGACGGCGCCATGCCCGCGCCGATGCCTTTGACCGCGTTGGACAGGCTCGCCGAGGCGGCTCCGAGGCCCTCCGACAGGCCGCTGCCGATGTCGCCGCCCACGCTCTGCAGCGCGCTGGCCGACGAGTTCTGCGCCAGGTAGCTCAGCATGTTGATGGGGAAGCCGGACGAGATGAACTGGTTGCCCCAGGTGCTGAAGTAGCCGAACCACCCGCTGTTGGGGTCGCCGTCGCTGCCGAAGATGCCGGCGGAAGAGAGCAACGAGGAAAGTGAGTCGCTGGTGTTGCCGGCGGCCTGGTCTTGGGCCGTGAACACCGCGGCCTGCTGCCTGGTCGTTCCGCTCGGGTCGGTGGTGGACAGCGGCGAGTTGAACTGCGACAGCTGCGTGGTCGCCTGGGATGACGCCGCCTGGTAGCGGGTCATCGCCGCCGAGTTGTTCGCCCACATGGTCTGGTATTCCTCTTCGGCCTGGGCGATGGCCGCCGTGTTGGTGCCGAACCGGTTGGTGGCCAGCAGCTGCGCCAGGCGCGTCCGGTTGGCGGTGACCACCGCCGGCGGGACGATCGACGAGCGCGCGGCGGTGAATGCCGACGCGGCGGCATCGGCCGACGTGGCCATCTGCGCGGACTGCTGCGCGGTCTCACGCAGCCAGAGCAGGTAGGGCTGGACGGACTGCAGCATCGCCATCGCCGACGGACCGTCCCAGGACTCGATGAGCGACGACAGGGTCGAGGCATAGGTGGAGACCGAATTCTCCAGCTCGACGGCAAGCCGTTGCCACGCGCCGGCGGCCTCGATCAACGAGCCCGCTCCCGGCCCGGTGTGGATGAGCGTCGAGGTGACCTCGGGGGGTGCAAAAAGATCCATCACATCTCACAATGCCCACGCTGAGAACGTCCCCAGCAAATTTGCGTTAACCAGGCAACGAAGAACCCTGAAACTCTGCACGTCGAAGCCTGTCACCTGCAGTCGGTACCTCCCAGTTCGACCGCCGCGTGTTAGGACACCCTATACCTTTGGCTGAGAGCGATTTGACATTTGCTGGCCAGGGCCGTTTACCCGTCACCCGCCGTCCATCAAACGGTCACCGAGGCGCCGCGGTTCACCGTTATGATCCGGTCCCCCAGCCCGCGCTGCTGCATCTCGCGGGGCGAGGCACCGATACAGCTCCTCGCCGTACGGGACGACGATCGCGGCGCCCACCGCGGCCCCGACGGCGGCGAGGTACCCGCCCGGCAGCCGGTTCTTTTTCCAGCGCAGCCGCCATGCGTCGCGCGATCGGGCGCCGCGGGTGAGCTGACGAACCTCGCGCCAGTGCAGGCAGCCCAGCGCCGAGCCCGCCATGATCGGCAGCGACTCCAGGAAGCTGTGCACGTGCTGCTCGAACGTGGTGACCCGGCGCCCGCTGTGCTCGGCGGTGCTGGCCCATCCCGAAAGCGGTAATGGCAAGGCCGGAAGGCACATTCGCCGATAACTAGCCCACCTTGTCGATCAACGCCGGGGTCGGCGTTGCGGCGGGCAGGTCATGATGTCGAGCCCGCTTTCGTCTCGGCCGCAGGTTCGGTGAACTTCTCGGCGGCGGCGTAAGCGGCGGGCCACCATTTCGCCAGCAGCGTCAGTTCGGTCGCTTCCTGTCGAAGCGTCGCCGCTCGGGACGCGACGATCGCCGTCGAGTCGACGTCGGCGGGTTCCGGTCCGACGCCGGCAACTTTGGCCCTCGCGGCGTGGGCCAGGCGCAGGGCTGAGATAGCCGCGTTGCGCTCGCGCTCCGGTACCTTATGGGGCTCGGCGAGATAGTGCGTCAGCTCATCGCCGGGTATTGCACGGAAATATGGTCGCAGTCCCAAGATGGCGTCGCGGATCTCGACCACGGTCTGGTGCAGCTGCAACTCCGTCTTCGGGCGCCCCTGCCCGTCGTCGCCGGATTCGAAAACTCCTTCTGGGACAACAACCCTCATGGCCTGTCGCAGCGGCTGCAGTTCGCGCCAGCTCCGGCTGATGTGATCGAGTCCGAGGGAGCGACGCAGCTTCACCACAAGAGGGACGGGGGCGATCAGGAACAGGCTGAATATCATGTAGAAAAAGCAGGACGCGTGGAACTGGTGCCTGAGTTCGTCGGTCTGAGTCCAACCAAGTTGGTCGGATATCTGCAGGGCCACCTCGTGGAGCGCTGTCACAACGGCCGTCAGACCCATCGCCAGCGTGCTGATCGCGATCAGGCGCTCTCGCCGCCTGTCAACAATCCGCAACTCGCGCAAGGAATTCCAGATCACGCGAGTAACCAGGGCCATCGGCATGGCAATGAAGCAGGCCAAGGTCGTCACGGAGTTCCAGCCGGTCGTGAACTCCAGGGACTGCCCCGCAATGCGGGCATGAGTGCCGAAGACGAGCAACCCGACTGCGAGCAGCACACCCGCCAGCCGATAATATTTGTGCCTGCGCCGGGTTTCGGCTTCAGACATTCCCGACCACAACAGCGTGAACCCGATGAATTCGCTGTAGCTGTAACTCAACGCCGCGGTGCTCAATTGCCACGTGCCGGGCAGCGTCATGAAGGCCGTTCGGACGAGCACGTTTTGCACAAGGTGCTCGCGCAACAATTGGGCAACCAGCATCAACGCCAGTGTGCTGTTGAAATACTTCTCATAGAGATTGCTGTTGCACCATCGGTAGCGCCCGAGCAGCACCAGCATCATGAAGGCGATCAAGGGCCAGGCGATGAAGCCGGGCACAGTGGAGGCGCTCACTGGCGGAAGAACACGCTGCTCATCATCGACTGTCGCGCACCGGCTTCGGCGGCGGCAAGCATCACCAACGACGCGAACATCTCAGCATCGCGTTCGCGGTTGTCGTCGAAGCTGGTGCGGCCCAATATCACCCCGGTGCCGGGGTCGAACCCCGCCAGGGCGCTCGCGAAGATCATTTTGGGGTAGTACTCGGCGCTCGCGTCCCCCCGCGACCCGCCATCGTGTTCCAACACCATGTGCCCGATTTCGTGGCACACGATCTGGTCGATGTGATATTCCGACGTACCCGCCTCGTGGACGATGATGTCGTCTTCGTCGCGCTTCAGCCACACCCCGCAGGGGCCCAGCGCGAGCTGGTCCACCGTCGACACCAGGCGAATCGGCCGGCCCCGCAAGCGGGCGACGCCGTCGATGAACGCCGCGCGATCCCAGGGCACGGGAACCGGCAGGGTGCGAACCAACGCAAGCATGTCAACCGTGGATGCCATCTACGCCTCACCGCCCTCGCGCGGTATCACCGGCAGGTCTTGGAGTTTACGAACCTCGTCGACCATGGCCGCCAAACTCGTTATCGCCTGCGGCGTCAGCCCGGACGTACGCACCGCCAAATCCCGTACGCCGACATCGCGCAGCGCTTGGATCAAGGTCAGCTGTGCGTCGATCTTCTGGTCCGTGTCGCGATCGATCAAATACGACGCCGGCACCCCGAAAAACTCTGCGATCGCCCGCAAATGCGCGACCGTCGGGTTTCTTTTGACGCCGCTTCTCAGCTGCCACAGATACGCCGGACTGATCGATACGCCGGTTGTCTCGGTGATCGCCGCCGCGGCAGCGGCGTTGGACAGCGGGGCCGTGCCGGCCTTGCGCATCACCTCGAAAAGCTTCGTCAAGCGCGATGCCAACTCGCCGTTATCCGGCCCTTCGGCCCGGACATCGTCGACTCCCACTGGTCTCCCGTTTCGTGCACCCGCCAACAGCTTCGGCCCATGTTACAACCCGCCCTTTCGCCGCTGGCGCGCCGAATCGTCGCCCCGGCGGTTTACGGCAGCGTAAGAATGCGGTGCCTCGGAGCCGATACCCGCATCCGGCCGCATCTGCGTCTTTGCGTCGAAATCCATTCGCGCAGAAGGAAGTTCGTACAGGCCGTGGCGTGGCGCGCCGGACCAGCCTGCCAGCTGGTATGCGGCCGGGTTCGTCGGCGGTCGCGGTGTGCGGCGACCGCCGCGCCGCCCCTCCCCTGATGGCCAACGGCCAAGGTCAGGCGGGGTGCTCGGTGGATTTGACGCTGGGTGGCTGGTAACGTCAGTACACGATGATCGACTGTGGATGAAATGAGAGTGCATTGGATCGCGGCGGCGGGCCAGACGAAGCGGTAGCCGGTGGCGCTGCTGACAACGACTCTGATCTCGCGCTCAAGCTGACGAAGCTTTTCGAGGTGATGCGGAAGGCCGGCACGGCCCCGCTGTCCAACGCCGCTGCCGCGGCGGCGATCACC
>NZ_BAAGDE010000033.1:0-67299 GCF_054660795.1 Mycobacterium sp. MUNTM1 | reverse complement strand
GGTGGGAAGCGGCGGCGGTGCCGGGATGGGCATGGGCTGGGGTATGGCGGCCAGGCCCGCCAACCCGGCGAAACCGCCGACCGCGCCGAACGGGGCGACGGCGAGGAGCAGCGCGGGGGCCAACAGTTCGGGCTGGCTGGTGAAGATCTCCAGGATGTGCGTCGGCCAGTCGAACAGCATCAGCTGGACCAGGTACTGGAAGGCCAAGGCGGGATTGTGCACCAGGTAGTAGCCGAACTGCTCGAAATCCTCCAGCAGTTCCAGCGCGCGCACCACCCAGAAGAGGGGTTCCCCGGCGTTCGTGTAGGCGTCGTAGTCCAGCCCGTTCACCGTGCCCTGGGCGGGGTCCCAGTCGATCCCGAAATTCTTCAGTATCCTCGCGATGAAGTCGTTGAACGGATTGTCGATCGTGGGGTCGTGGTCCGGGTCTGACGAATCATCGTGTGAGGCATCGAATTTCACGATCGGCGGCGCCGGTTCGGGTTGTGGCGCCGACGTGACGGCGGCGGTGGACACCGCTTGGTAGGTGGACATCGTGGTGGCCGCCTGGGTCCACATCCGCGCGTAGTCGGCCTCGTTGACCGCGATGGGCACCGTGTTGACCCCGAAGAAATTCGTCGCCAGCAGGGCACCGTGCACGACGTGGTTGGTGGCCAGTTCCGGCAGCGTGGGCATGGCGGTCAGGGCCGCGGTGTACGCCGCCGCGGCCACCTCGTGCCGGCTGGCGGCCGTGGCGCTGTCCGCGCTCGATTTCGCCAGCCAGGCCAGGTAGGGCGCGTGCGCGGCCGCGTAGGACTCGCCGGTGGGTCCCTGCCACGCGCCGGCCTGGACCCCGGCGAGAAGCGTGCTCAATTCTTCCGCGGCAGAGGAGTATTCGGCACTCAGTTGCGACCAGGCACTCGCCGCGGCCAGCAATGGTCCGGGACCGGGGCCGCTGCTGAGCAACGCGGAATGTAGTTCGGGCGGCGAGGCCATCCAGATCGGCGTCGTCATCGGCACTCCTCAGGCTGGAAGGGATACCAGACTGAGGAGCTTAATGAATATGATTATCGTTTTCAAACAGGCGGTCGATTCCGCCTCGCGCGCTACACCAGCGGACGGCCCTTCTTGATCCTGCGGTCCAGGTCGTGGAGCAAAACGTTAAAGGGGAACTGCCGGATGAACCGCGGCAGATACCGGTTCACCGTGGCCAGCACGGCGATCAGCCGGTCGAAGCGGCGCTGCTTGGTCGCGTCCCAGGGCAGCCGCATCTCGTCGCGGAACCGCTGCGGCAGGAAGCCCGTGGTGATCAGCAACGCGAAGTTGTCGGAGAGGCGCTGCAGCGGGCGCGGCAGCGTCACGCCCCGGATCCGGTTGGCCGCAATGGGAAACAGGTACTCGCGCACGGCGTCGTCGATGTGCACCTTGGCCAGCGATTCTTCCCAGTAGCGGTCGAACGCCGCGCGGTCGGCGGGCCACATCGTCGGTGGCACCTGCAGGGTGGTGGCCAGCGTCATGCCCTCGCGGTAGTGGCGGTCGGCGTCCTCAGCGTCGAGTTCACCGATGAACATGCGGTAGATGTCGAGGCCGCCCTTGTACAGGCAGGCCCCGACCCACAGCTGCAGCGCCGGATCGAAAGCGTTGTAGGACACCGGGCTTTCCGGGGTCGAATAGACCTGCGCGTGGGCGCGGTTCACCGCGCGACGGAAGGCATCCTTCTGGGCGTCGCTGCCGTTGGTCGCGACGGCCAGATAGGTGAAGGTGGTGCGGGCGCGCTTGATCGGGTGCAGGTCGACCCGGCCGCTTTCGACCCGGCTCTCCATGACGCCGTATCCGACGCCGGGCCGGGCCAGTTGCATGATCACGTTCGCCGGGCCCGCCAGCAATGCGACGCCCATCAAACCCTCGTCGATGCCCAACGACCGCCGCCGGCGCCGCTGCGGGCGGGGCGGGTCGGTGGCTCGGCGCTCGACGTGCCCGATCGGCTGGTGCACCGGCTCGTGAATTGCCATCGTCAGGTCCTCCCGCAGCGCTTGTCCGCTAATGTGCGAACGCTCGTTTCCTGATATTGTCGTGGCCGGGCGTTGGTGTCAAGATGGTTGCCATGAGCGAGAGGTCCAGCGCGCGGCCGTACCGTGGGGTCGAGGCCGCCGAGCGCCTGGCCACCCGTCGTCACCGGTTGCTCGCCGTGGGCCTGGACGTGCTCGGCGCGGAGCGGCAGAACATCTCGGCGGTCACCGTCCGCGGGGTGTGCCGCGGCGCCGGCCTGGCCGCCCGGTATTTCTACGAAAGCTTCGCCGACAAGGACGAGTTCGTCGCGTGCGTCTTCGACTGGGTGGTCGCCGAACTGGCCGCCACCACACAGGCGGCGGTGGCGGCGGTGCCGGCCAGCGAGCAAACCCGCGCGGGCATCGCGAACATCGTGCGGACCATCACCGGGGACCCCCGCGTGGGTCGCCTGCTGTTCAGCACGCAGCTGGCCGATCCCGTGATCGTGCGCAAGCGCGCCGAGTCCAGCGCGCTGTTCGCCATGCTGTCCGGTCAGCACGTCGGCCACGCGTTGCAGGTCCCGGCGAACGAACGCATCAAGGCCGCCGCGCATTTCGTGGTGGGCGGCGTCGGGCAGACCATCAGCGCCTGGCTGGCCGGCGACGTCCAGCTCGAACCGAATCAGCTCGTCGACCAGCTGGCGGCGCTGCTCGACGAGCTCGCCCAACCAAACCTCTACCGCCTCACCGAAACACGCGCGGACGCCTAGCGCCCCACGGCGAGCTCACACGCGGCTGACCGTGCGCCAGCCCGTCATCGCGGTGAGCGAGAAGTCGCTCAGCATGCCCGAAATATGTTGTCTCAGAATGTTATCCGAGTTGTCCGCGCCCGGCTCGTAGGCGAGAACCGAGACGAAGACCTGTCCGTGCGCCCGTCCCGACAACAACGCCAGCACCCCGTTGGTGCGCTGCATCGTCGCGGTGGTCACGCCCGGGTACAGCGACTTCATCGCGAAATGGTCGGCGTCCGTGCCGTCCGGCCGGTTGGCGGCGGGGTCGAGCGCACCGAGGTTGGACGACACCACGGCCGTCGCGTTGCCGGTGGCCACGCTGATCAGTCGCCGGAAGACCCGCTTGGGGATCAGCGGAACCAGCGGCAGCAACGCCCACCGCTCGTCGGGAACGTCCTGATGGCGGACCAGCGCTCGCTTGATCGCGGCGCGGATCGCGCGCAGGTCCATCGCATGCGCGGGCTCGATCGTGATGTCGACGTTCGTGACGGCGTTCGCGCGAGTGTCGCCGGGGGTGCGCTCGTTGACCGGCATCCCGACATTGACCGAGCCGTCCGCCGCGACCCGTCCCACCCGCTGGGCGAGGCGGGCCGCCAGCCCCGCGAGCAGCGCGTTGCTGGTGCCGCCGAGCGCGTGGGCGCGCGCGTCCCACTCGTCGGCGTCGATGAAGAACGTCGCGGCCGGAAGTGTGATGCTCCGGTCGATAAGGGGCGTGGGCCTCGGCGCGGCGGCTCCGCCACCCGGGCGGCCGGCCCGGGCCAGGCGTGCGGCCGCGGCGAGCGCGCGACCGACATCGAGTGTGTCACGGGCGGTTTGGCGTGCGTCCTCGCGCACCGCCTGCCACCGCCGCCGCGATGCCGCGACGGGCCAGTGCTCCGCCGCGTCGCGCCCGGATGCCGCGTCCGCCACCGCCTCGCAGAGTCCGACGCCGTCGCTGAGGCAATGGGTGATGACCAAGCTGACCGCCGCCCCGCCGTCGGTGAACGGGAGCACCGCGAGGTGCCATCCGGGTCCGTGCTCGGCGTCCGGCCGCTTATCGGCCTGCTGGGTGCACCAGTCGTCGAATTCCTCACGCGGACGGGGCGTCGCGACTATTTCGAGGCTGGGCTGCTCGCCGGGTGACACCCAGCGGTGCCGGCCGAACGGCAGGGGGGATCGCTCGATCCGGCGAGCCAATCGCCCCCTGCCCAGGTGGGCGTGAAACCTCTTCAGGCCGTCGATGTCGACGGGTCTGTCGTACACCCAGATGCATTGCACCAGGCTGGTGGTGCCCGTCGCCCGCTCACCGAGAAAGAGGGCCTGGTCGGCCAGGTCCAGCACGTTGTCCATGCCTAGGCCGCCTCGGTGTCGTCTTCGTCGGCGAAGTCCCGCTGCCCGCCCGAATCCCCTTGGGATGCGGTGACACCCAAGTCCGTCGACGCGGTTGTGGCGACGTGCGCACACACTTCGGTCAGCGTCGCGATGTAACGGAGCACCGACTCGCGCGCTATCTCGTTGTCCGGGAACGAGATTGTCACTGTCGTCTTTTCGGCGTGCCGGTTGATCCACATGTTGATCCCACCGGCCGACAGGTTGTCACCGTAGGTGCCGAAATTCGTCTCGGCCCACAGCCCGGCGAGCGGAATCTTGCGAAAGTCCAGGAAGGACAGCATCATCGGCAGCTGCGTCGGCAGCTTGATCCCCAAGTCATCCGGCGTCGCCAGCTCCAGGAGCCGCTCGAACGGCACATCGGCAAGACCCTTCGCGGCGTCGAAGGACTTCTGGGCCGCGCGGGCCGCCGCGCCGAACGAGGCGCCGCCGGTCGGAACGGTGACCGGGATCAGGCTGGCGAACCAGCCGACGGTCATCGCGTCGACGCCCGGCATCCGGGTGTCCCTGGCCGTGAACCCGTGATAGGTGTCGCTGCCGGTCAATTCGTGGTCGGCCAGGGCCGCGCACGCCAGGACTCCGCCGATGAACCGGGCGCCGGCCGCCCGGCAGGCGGCGTCGAAAGACTCGGTTTCGGCGCCGTCCAGCAGGTCCATCGTGACCAGGTCGCCCTTGCTGCTCGCCCAGGTATCCCCCAGCGGCAGTGGGAAATTCGGCCAGTTTCCATCCGTGTTGCGCCCGAACGCGATCCAGTCCTTGATCTCGGGCGACGACAGATCCAGGGTTGCGGCCTTCTCGCGCTGCCGCGCGGCGTAGTCGCTGTAGCTCCTGATCTCGGGGAGCTGGGGCTGCCGTTGCGCGCCGCGCGACAGTTCCTGATACGTCAGGTGGATGTCGACGAAGATCAGCCCGGCGGACAAGCCGTCGATGTGCAGATGGTCGACACTGGCATAGAAAGTGAAGTAGTCGGGGTGCTCGACGACACCGAATGTGAAGCAGCCCCATTCCAGCGTTTCGGGGGTGGTCGTCAGCACGTGCGTGCGCACCTGGTCGGCGCTCATCCGTCCGAACGGCACCGGAACCAATTCGATGGCGGCGGGGTCGTCGATCGTGCGGCGCACGATGCGGCCGTCCTCGATTTCGAACCAATTGTGATAGGTGTCCTGGCGTCGGACGTGTGCATTGATGGTTGCTGTCATCGCCGGAATGTCACACGCGCCGGGGATGTCCCACGCCACGACCATCAGGCGGGGTAGCTCCCTGCTCATCGCGCTGCCGATGTGTGCCGCCCAAAGATGTTGATTCTGTTGGTAACTCGGAGCCAGGTCAGAGCGGCGGGCGGTGCGGGCCGCGTCATGCGACGCGGGTGCGGGCGTCCACATCGTCAGCGGACCGTTCGGTGGTTGCCATTCGCTGATGTTGCCGAGTGCGACCATTTGCTTGAGTCGTCCCTCCCGTAGTGCCGACATTTGTTGCGCAGCAAGGGAACAGCGAATAGGTCATCGGGCGTTTGGCGATGACCCTTCGCGCAGCATGCATTCCTTTGGCAGGAACCTTGACGGCATGTCACGGCAGGTTGGACTGAGTTGCCGCGTTGCTATGCGCCCCCTGTGTCGCGGAAGTTGACGCTAGTCGAATAGGCCACAAACGTACCCCTCTTGTGATAAGGGTCACAATCCCAGAGGAGCGTCCACAGTGGGCGCTTCGCCGCGAAACAGCGCGTCTACCTGCGCAATTCGGCCCGCACCCGCTCGCTCGCCGGACCGCGACTTAATGACGTCATCGAAAATATGTGCGGGCGTCCAGCGGCCCCGCCCGGGACTCACACCCGGCTGAACGTGCGCCAGCCCGTGGTGGCGGTCAGCGAAAAATCGCTCAACACCCCGGAGATGGCTTGCCGTAAATCCTCATTCGAATTTCGGCGGCCCAGCTGATAGCCGAGCACCGACACGAAGACCCGGCCACGCACCCGTCCCGACAACAACGCGAGCGCTCCATTGGTGCGATGCATCGTCGCGCTGGTCACGCCCGGGTACACCGACTTCATCGCGAAATAGTCGGCGTCACTGCCGTCCGGCCGATTCACCGCCGGGTCGATGACACCGAGGTTGGACGACACGACGGTGGTGGCGCCGCCGGTGACAACGCTGATCAGTCGCCGGAAGATCCGCGTGGGGATCAGCGGAACCAGCGGTAGCAACGCCCACCGCTCGTCGGGCACGTCCTGATGGCGGATCAGCGCGTTCTTGATCGCGGCGCGGATCTCGCGCAGCTCCGTGCCGATCGCCGAGGGCTTGAGCGTTACGTCGACGTTCGTGACCGCGTTGGCGCGAGTGTCACCGGGGGTGCGCTCGTTGAACGGCATCCCGACATTGACCGAGCCGTCCGCCGCGACCCGTCCCACCCGCTGGGCGAGGCGGGCCGCCAGCCCCGCGAGCAGCGCGTTGCTGGTGCCGCCGAGCGCGTGGGCGCGCGCGTCCCACTCGTCGGCGTCGACGAAGAACGTCGCCATCGGCAGGCTGATGGGGCCGTCCCCCGCGGTGGGCGGCGCGGGCGGCTTCTCGGCCGACGCCGCTTGCACGGCGTCGCGTCCCTGCCCGAGCATCTGGACCGCCGCGCCGATGGCGCGACAGACATCGCCCGTGTCGTGCGCGGTTTGGCGGGCGTCCTCACACACCGCCCGCCACCGCCGCCGCGCCTCCGCGGCCGGCCAGCGGATCGCGTCGTCGCGCCCGCACGCCGCGTCCGCCAGCGCCTCGCACAGCCCGACGCCGTCGCTGAGGCAGTGCGTGGTGACCAGGCTGACGGCCGCGCCGCCGTCGGTGAGCGGGAGCACCGCCAGGTGCCAGCCGGGTCCGTGCTCGGCGTCCGGCCGTTTGGTGCCCTGCTCGGCCAGCCACGCGTCGATCTCGTCGCGTCGCCGCGGTGTGCCGACGATCTCCAGGGTGCACCGGTCCTTCGACGCCACCCAGCGATGGCGGCCGAACGGCAAGGGAGACCGTTCGATCCGGCGCGACAGCCGCCCCTTCCCCAGATGGTGATGAAACTCGCGCAGCTTGCCGATGTCGATGGCGTGGTCGTACACCCAAACGCACTGCAGCAGACTGGTGGCCCCCGTCGCCCGCTCACCGAGAAAGAGAGTCTGGTCGGCCAGGTCCAGCACGTTGTTCATTCTTATGCCGCTTCGTGGTCGCCAGCGTCCGGCGCGAGCGGGTAGGCTTCGTCCGAATTCGCCTGGGGCACAACCACGACCGGCTCATCCGCGGCGGGCTTGGCGACGCGCACGAACGCCTGGGTCAGCGTCGCGATGTAGCGCAGCACCGACTCGCGTGCGATTGCGTTGTCCGGGAAGGACATCGTCACCGTGGTGTTCTCGGCCTGGCGGTTGATCCACATGTTGATCCCGCCGTGGGAAAGGCTGTCGCCGTAGGTGCCGAACTTCGTCTCCGCCCACAACCCGTTGAGGGGAATCTTGCGGAAGTCGAGGAAGGACAGCATCATCGGCAACTGCGTGGGCAGCTTGATGCCCAGTTCGTCGGGTGTGGCCAATTCCAGGACCCGCTCGACCGGGACGTCGGCGAGGCGCTGGGCGTCGTCGAACGACTTCTGCGCGGCCCTGGCCGCCTGGGCGAACGTCTCGCCGGCGGTCGGCACGGTGACCGGGAGCAGGCTGGCGAACCAGCCCACGGTCATCGTGTCGACGCCGGTGGTGCGGGTGTCCTTGGCCGTGAAGCCGTGATAGGTGTCCTTGCCGGTCAATTTGTGCTCGGCGAGTCCGGCGCACGCCAGGACTCCCCCGATGAAGCGGGCGCCGGCCGCGACGCACGCGGCATCGAAGGCCTCGGTCTCGGCGGCGTCCATCAGTTCGACGGTCAGCAGATCGCCCTTGGTGCTCGCCCAGATATCGCCCAGCGGCAGTGGGAAACTCGGCCAGTCGCCGTCGGTGTCACGCGCGAATGCGATCCAGTCCTTGATCTCGGGCGACGACAGGTCCAGCGCCGCGGCCTTCTCGCGCTGCCGCGCAACGTAGGCGCGGTAGCTCCGCACCTCGGGCAGGGCGGCGGCCCGGTGGCCGCTCTGCGCCAGTTCCTGATACATCAGGTGGATGTCGAGGAAGATGAGGGCAGCGGACAGCCCGTCGATGTGCAGGTGGTCGACGCTGGCATAGAACGTGAAATAGTCGGCGTGTTGGACGATTCCGTAGGTAAAGCAGCCCCATTCCAGGGTCTCCGGAGTCGTTGTCAGGACGTGATTGCGCACCTGGTCCGGGGTCATCTCCCCGAGCGCCACCGGAACGAAGTCGATGTCCTCGGAATTCTCGATTTCGCGGCGCACGAAGTTTCCGTTGTCGAATTCGAACCAGCAGTGATACGTGTCCTGGCGACGCACATGGGCGTTGACCGTCGCGGTCATCGCCTCGATGTCGCAGGTGCCGGGAATGTCCCACGCGACGATCATCAGCCGGGGCAGCTGCCGATTCAGGTTCTTGCCGTGGTAGGACGCCCAGAGGTGTTGGTTCTGTTGATAACTCGGAGCCAGGTCACTTCGCCGCGCGGCGCGCGCCGCTTCGAGCGCCGTAGGCGCGGCCATCCACATGGTAACCGGGCCGTGTGGCGGTTGCCATTCGTTGATGCTTCCGAGTGCGACCATTCGTCGAGTCCTTGTGCTGTGAGATACCGACATCTGTTGTGCGGTCTGGGAGGTGGTGAAAGTGCGGTAAGCGCTTGGATTTTGGTGCGTCTCGTGTTGGTCTCGCGCCTGAATTCTGCGGCGTACGTTCGCCTATCTTGGGCCGAACTACCGCGTCGCTTACACCCCCTATGTCGCTGCTGTGGACGCTAGCTGACGGAGGCGACGATTTCGCGGTTTTACGAAGACTCGCATTCTCCCGCGCGATCGCCTGCGCGGCGGTAACCTGGTTGGCTTAGTCGCATAGCCGGCCCGGCCAGTGGCGCGTGCGTACCAAAAAGTATCGAATCACGGTCGGTATGTTGCCGATTCGCCTGTCGGCCCATAGAACTCGCGATAGCATTTTCGGCCCGTTCGCAGGGCCGCGGCATCGCCTGGAATCCGAGCGGCTCGGGCCGAACCCGCCGCCCGTCACGGGAACAGCGGCAGATGCCACAGCCGCATGCCCGGATCCAGCAGCCACAGCCGCAGCATCGTCAGCCGCAGGATGCGCACCGCGCTGGTGATCATGAAGGTCGCCAACGGCACCTCGATCAGCAGCGCCGTGATCAAGGACAGCCAGATGTCCTTGGGTCCGGCGGTCATCAGGTCGAACCACGCGTCGCATATCAACAGGACCCCGGTGGTGAAGGCGGCGAGCACCAGCAACTGACGACGCAGGTATCCGAGCACCGCCGTGGTCAGCATGAACCCGACCAGCAGCACGTCGAAGCCGATCCAGGTGATGGGCCAGTTGTGCGCGACGTAGTTCTCCGGCAGCGTCACCGACAGATACGCCAGCCACGGGACCATCGCTATTGCACCACCGACCATCAGGCTCAGCCGGATCCGCCGCACCCGCGCCAGGAACTCCGGGTCGATGACGTCACTCAGCGGCTGCTCCAGCCGGGTGATCAGTTCCCGGCGTTGCTCGGGCGTCAGCGCCGCGATCTGCGCGTCGGTCAGAATGCCGTCGGTCATGAAATTATCCTCCGGCCCGGCCCGGTCGAATCAGTGGGCGGCACCCACCGGGGGCCGCCGGTCCGCCGCGGTCCTGGGCACCGCCTGGGCGTCGCCGCTTTCGAATTCCTTTACCCAGCAAGCGAATTCAAGGGTGATGCCGTCCGGATCCTGGAAGTAGAACGAGCGCACGTAGACGCCGGGATGCACGGTCGCGGACACCTGCATGGGGCTTTCGTCGTGGTTGAGCACCGGCCCGACCCGCACCCCCTTGTCCTTGAGCAGCTGTCGGTAGGCGTCGAACTTCTCGGCCGGCACGTGGAAGGCGAGATGGTTCATGGTGCTGACGGCACTGGTGATGTCGCCGATGCCCGGGATGGCGCCCGGCGACGAGATCCCCGGCACCCGGTCGGGGGCGTCGGCGAACCAGAAGAAGGCGACGCAATCGCCGTTGCCGGCGTCGAAGAAGAAGTGCTGGCCGGCGCCGCCGGGTAGGTCCAGCGATTTGATCAGCGGCATGCCGAGGATGTTGCTGTAGAAGTCCACTGTTTTCGCCATGTCCGAACACACCAGGGCGACATGGTTGATCCCGCCGAGTTCGAATTCCGTGTTGATGTTGTGCGGCTTGATCATCTGGTGGCTCCCCTCGGTCCCCGGCTTGACGATCCTGGCCAAGGTCCAAATCTGAATCTAACATCAGTTTCAGTTTTGGCCCAGGGAGGTGCGCAGGTGTCGACCGCGGCGTCCCGTGTCGGCCGGGCCGGCCAGCCCGCCGAACTTCCCACCGTTCGCGGCCGGCGCACGCAGGCCGCCATCGACATGGCCGCCCGGACCGTCATCGCGCGCAAGGGCGTCCTCGCCACGACCATCGCCGACATCGCCGCGGAGGCCGGGCGTTCGGCGGCATCCTTCTACAACTATTACGACTCCAAAGAGGCGATGGTGCGGCAGTGGGCGCTGCGCTTCCGCGACGAGGCCAACGCACGCGCGCAGTCGGTGACCGAACACGGGTTATCCGATCGGGACCGGGCTCATGCCGCGGCCGCCGCGCACTGGCACACCTACCGCCACCGGCTGGCCGAGGTGATCAGCGTGTCGCAGCTGGCGATGGTCAACGACGACTTCGCCCAATACTGGGCCGAGATCTGCGAGATACCAATCTCTTTCATCGCCGAGTCGGTCCGGCGCGCCCAGGCCGAGGGCCATTGCCGCGACGACGATCCCCGGCTGATCGCCGAGGCCATCGTGGCGATGTTCAACCAGTTCTGCTACATCCAGCTCGCGGGTCCGCGCGCGGCGCAACCCGACGATCAAGCCTGCATCCAGACCCTGGCCAACATCTACTACCGGGCCATCTATGCGTAAGGGGGACCGCTGAGTTGACTCGCCGTACCGGTGCCGGAGTGGTCCGTGAATTCATCGGGTTGCCGTCGCCCACCGCGGGGCGCGCCGGCGCGGGCGGGCACCCGTGCCAGGGGCTCTATCACCGTGGGGTGGGGCGCAAACCCAAGGTGGCGATGATCGCCACGCACTATCAGATCGACTTCTCCGAGCACTATCTCGCGGATTACATGGCCACGCGCGGCGTCGGTTTCCTGGGTTGGAACACCCGGTTTCGCGGCTTTGAAAGCAGCTTTTCGCTCGACCACGCCCTGGTCGACATCGGCGTCGGGGTGCGCTGGCTGCGCGAGGTCCAGGGCGTGGATACCGTGGTGCTGCTGGGCAATTCGGGTGGCGGCTCGTTGATGGCCGCCTACCAGTCGCAGGCGGTCGACCCGAACGTGACTCCGCTGGCCGGGATGCGCCCGGCCGCCGGGCTGACCGAATTGCCGCCGGCCGACGGCTACGTGGCCACCGCCGCCCATCCCGGGCGCCCGGAGGTGCTCACCGCCTGGATGGACGCCGCCGTCATCGACGAGAACGACCCGGTGGCCACCGACGCCGACCTCGACCTGTTCAACGGGCGCAACGGCCCGCCCTACTCGGCGGACTTCCTCGCCCGCTACCGGGACGCGCAGACCGCGCGCAACCACGCGATCACCGACTGGGCCGAAACCGAGCTCAAACGCGTTCGCGCGGCGGGGTTTTCAGATCGCCCATTTTCCGTGATGCGGACCTGGGCCGATCCCCGCATGGTCGACCCCGGGATCGAGCCCACCAAGCGGCAACCCAACATGTGCTACGCGGGCGTCCCGGCCAAGGCGAACCGCTCCGCGCACGGGATCGCGGCGGCCTGCACGCTGCGCAACTGGCTGAGCATGTGGAGCCTGCGGGTTGCCCAAACCCGCGCCGAACCGCACCTGGCCCGGATCAGCTGTCCCGCGCTGGTGATCAACGCAGAGGCCGATACCGGGGTGTTTCCCTCTGACGCCCAACGCATTTTCGACGCGCTCGCCGGCGCCGACAAGACGCGGGCCTCGGTGGACACCGACCACTACTTCACCACACCGGGGGCGCGCGGCGAGCAGGCCGACCTGATCACCCAATGGATCGGCAAGCGGTGGCGCTGAGAACTTCCGTCGGACAGCCGCTAGCCCGTCTCGTCAACCAACCGACTGGTTGTTAGCTTGGAAGGTACTGGGCCGAAACGGCCTCCTGCAGCAACGGAAGGCGACCAATGCCGATCGCGATAAATCCCGAGCACCAAGACCTGGCCGATTCCGTGCGATCACTGGTGGCGCGCGTCGCACCGTCCGAAACGCTGCATGCGGCCATGGAGACGCCCGTCGACAATCCCCCGCCGTACTGGCAGGCCGCGGCCGACCAGGGACTACACGGTGTCCACCTCGCCGAATCCGTCGGCGGGCAGGGCTTCGGCATCCTCGAGTTGGCCATCGTGCTGGCCGAATTCGGGTACGGGGCGGTGCCGGGGCCGTTCGTGCCGTCGGCGATCGCCAGTGCCCTGATCTCTGCGCACGACCCGGACGCGAAGGTGCTGTCCGAGCTGGCGTCGGGCGCCGAAATCGCCTCCTACGGCCTGAATTGCTGTGCGCTGACCGCCACCCGGCAGGGCACTTCGCTGGTGATCCGCGGCGAGGTCCGTGCGGTCCCGGCCGCGGCGCAGGCCACCTTGCTCGTGTTGCCGGTCGCCATCGACAGCGGCGAGGCGTGGGTGGTGCTACGCGCCGACCAGCTCGAGATCGAGCCGGTGAAGAGCCTGGACCCGCTGCGGCCCATCGCCGATGTGCGGGCGAACGCCGTCGAGGTCGGCGAGGACGTCGTGCTGACCAACCTGAGCATGGCGACGGCGCACGCGGTGATGACCACGCTGCTGTCCGCCGAGGCCATCGGCGTGGCGCGCTGGGCGACCGACACGGCCTCGCACTACGCCAAGATCCGTGAGCAGTTCGGCCGTCCGATCGGCCAGTTCCAGGCCATCAAGCACAAGTGCGCCGAGATGATCGCCGACACCGAGCGGGCCACCGCCGCCGTGTGGGACGCCGCCCGCGCGATCGACGAGGCGCGCGAAAACGGCTGGGACACAGCCGGTTCGCACGTCGACTTCGCCGCCGCCGTCGCGGCGACGCTGGCGCCCGCGGCCGCCCAGCGCTGCGCCCAGGACTGCATTCAGGTGCACGGCGGGATCGGCTTCACCTGGGAGCACGACACGAACGTTTATTACCGGCGAGCGCTGATGCTGGCAGCCTCCTTCGGCCGCAGCTCGGACTACCCACAGAAGGTCGTCGACACCGCGACCACCACCGGCATGCGCGCGCCTGCCATCGACCTCGACCCCGACACCGAGAAGCTGCGTGCGGAGATCCGGGCCGAGGTCGCCGCGCTCAAGGAGATGGAGCGGGAGCCGCGCAAGGTCGCGCTCGCCGAGGGCGGCTGGGTGTTGCCGTATCTCCCGAAGCCGTGGGGCCGGGCCGCCACCCCGGTGGAGCAGATCATCATCGCCCAGGAGTTCACCTCCGGGCGGGTCAAGCGGCCGCAGGTCGGCATCGCCGCGTGGATCATTCCGTCGATCGTCGCGTTCGGGACCGAGGAGCAAAAGCAGCGGTTCCTGCCGCCGACCTTCCGCGGCGAGATGATCTGGTGCCAGCTGTTTTCCGAACCCGGCGCCGGATCGGACCTGGCGGGCCTCTCCACCAAGGCCACCCGAACCGACGGCGGCTGGCGGATCACCGGCCAGAAGATCTGGACCACCGCAGCGCAGTTCTCCCAGTGGGGAGCGCTGCTGGCCAGGACGGATCCCAGCGCACCGAAACACAACGGCATCACCTACTTCCTGCTGGACATGCGCAGTGAGGGTGTGACGGTCACGCCGCTACGCGAGCTCACCGGCAACGCGATGTTCAACACCGTCTACATCGACGACGTGTTCGTGCCCGACGACTGCGTGCTCGGTGAGGTCAACCGGGGCTGGGAGGTCAGCCGCAACACGCTCACCGCGGAGCGGGTGTCGATCGGCAGCAGCGACGCGAACTTCCTGGCGACCCTGCCCCAGTTCGTCGAGTTCGTTCGCGACGGCCACTTCGATCAGATCGCCCAGCACCGAGCGGGCCAGTTGATCGCCGAGGGTCATGCGGCCAAGGTGCTCAACCTGCGCTCCACGCTGTTGACGCTGGCCGGCGGGGACGCCATGCCGTCGGCGGCGATCTCCAAGCTGCTGTCCATGCGTACCGGCCAGGGCTACGCCGAGTTCGCGGTCTCGTCGTTCGGCACGGATGCCGCGATCGGCGACCCCGACCAGCTACCCGGCAAATGGGGCGAATACCTGTTGGCCAGCCGCGCCACCACCATTTACGGCGGCACCTCCGAGGTGCAGCTGAACATCATCGCCGAACGGCTGCTGGGCCTGCCCCGCGACCCGTAAAGCGGCGCCAAAAGGGCCCCAAACAGGGCCATGCCGACCTGACTGCGTCAGGCCGGCATGGTTCCCCCATACGCGGTGGGCCATCCCGAGGGTTGGCGTGTCGGCGACGGTCCCTACCGCGCGGAGATGGTGATCACCACCACCAGTTCCACCAGTGCTGGGGGCCCCAGTAGCCACCGCCACGGCCCCAGTTGCCGTGCCCCCAATTGCCATTTCCCCGACCATCATGGCCGCCCCATCCGCGACCGCCGGGGCGATCGGGGATGAAGCCCGGTCCGCTGTGCGGCCCAGCACTGGCGAAGCTCGTGGTGGCTGCGGGCGCAGGAGCGGCCTGAGCCATGGGGGCGCCGCTGAACAGCAGCGCGCCGGACACAGCCCCGGCACCTAGGACACCTGCGGCCGCGCCGCGTAATGATCGCCCGAGGATCATCGAAGTTTTCCTTTCCAACCACTTGCCACCGATAGCGAAAACGTTAGTTGGACATTTCTAGGCAAACAAGGGTAATTCGCTATTTGTCCGCTGTGAATTGGATAACATCGACGCCTAAACCGGACAATAATGGCCGCGAATGCTGACGCGTATTTGCGTGATTCATCGATTCGCAGATACTGACGTCTGGCGCCGGTTACGCCTATCTTAGCAGCTCACCAGCTTTTTACTGATCTACTGGCGCATGGATCACGTACCTACTGATGTCAGCGTTTCCGCAATAGCTGATCTTCTGACTTGCGTCTTTTTTGGCAATACCAAGCCGCCCCATTAACGTACACCAAAAATAAACATGGCGCGCAAACAGCTACCTTTGGTCATTTGCGACACGATCTGCGGGTGAACCCGCGCGGCGGACGTGCAGCTGCGTCCCCACGCGTGGGGCGGCCGACCGGGAGGTGGGCGGCCCGGCGACGCGACTTACGCTGGCGTCGGTGACAGAATCAGTATTGACACAACGGCACTGAGCGCTGATTTACTGATTGGCACTCACGGAGGAAGAACCGAAGTGAACTTCAACAGCAGCCACAGCGGCCCCAGCGCCGGAGCCTTTCGCGCCCCCAACTCGGCCGCCGGGCCATCCGGAGACGCCGCCCCCACCGAGCGGCTGACCAGTCTCGGGCAGGGTGGCCCGCGGATCGCCAGCCAGCCGGCGGCAGGCCAGCAGGGACGCACGCAGCGGACACGTCGCACCGTCGACCTGTCCGCGGCCACTCATCGGGCCCTCGACATCTGGCAGCGTGAGGCTGCCGACCGGCTGGGAGTCGCCCGGGTGACCGGGCAAGAGGTCCTCACCGCGCTGATCGACCAACTCCTGGTCGATCCCAAATTGACGGCACAGATCACCCGCGCCATCAAAGACCGCCGCTGACCCCGCCATCGGGCGAGGCCCTCCGGCCTGGACGGGACTAGTCGACGTCCATTTCGCGCAACTCGCGCTTGAGGATCTTGCCCGTGGGGTTGCGCGGCAGCTCGTCGAGGAAGACCACCTCACGTGGCACCTTGTAGCGTGCCAGGTGGTCGCGCACGTAGTGCTTGACGGCGTCCTCGTCGAGGTCGGCGCCGTCCTTCTTCACCACGAAGGCGCGCAGGCGGTGGCCCCATTCCTTGTCTTCGACGCCGATCGCGGTGGCCTCCACGACATCCGGATGCCCGGTGATCAGGTCTTCCACCTCGGCCGGGAAGACGTTCTCGCCGCCGGAGACGATCATCTCGTCGTCGCGCCCGCTGATG
This sequence comes from Mycobacterium sp. MUNTM1, assembly GCF_054660795.1. NCBI lineage: Bacteria > Bacillati > Actinomycetota > Actinomycetes > Mycobacteriales > Mycobacteriaceae > Mycobacterium > Mycobacterium sp. MUNTM1. The sequence goes on along the minus strand of NZ_BAAGDE010000033.1, from coordinate 51,003 downwards.
TACAGCAGGCCGTTCTCGTCGAAATAGCCCACGTCGCCCGAGGACAACAGCCCGTCGATGATCTGCTTCTTGCCCCCGCCGGTGTAGCCCTCGAACGGGAACGCGTTACCGACGAAGATGCGGCCCACCTCGCCCTGCGGCAGCTCCTTCCCGTTGTCGTCGTAGATCTTGACGCGCACGCCCTTGACCACCGGGCCGACCGTCGAGGAGTTGTACTCCAGGTGCTTGGGCTCGGCGATGGTCGCGAAGGCGATCTCGGTCGAGCCGTACATGTTGTAGATGACCGGGCCGAGGTCCTTGAGCGACCGTTCGGCCAGGTCCGCGCCCAGCGCCGACCCCGACACGAACACGATCTTCAGGCTGGACAGGTCGGGCTTCTTGTCCATCTTCTCGACCGCATCGAGGATCCGCGACAGCATCACCGGGACGACGACCATCGCGGTGACCTTGTGCTTCTCGATGTCTTCCAGCACCAGCGGCGGCTTGAACTTCCGACGCAGCACCAGCGTCGACCCGAGGAACATGGCGATCGTGCCGTGCAGGTAACCCAGGGCGTGGAACATCGGCGCCGGGAGCGAGGTCACCTCGCCTGCCTTGAACGGAACGTGCGACAGGATGCCGCCGACCGGTGCCAGGGTCGGCGGGGTGCTGCGGTTCGCACCCTTGGGGGTGCCGGTCGTCCCGCTGGTCAGGATGATGATCGAGGCGTGCTTGGCCGCCTTGGGCGCGGGATCCTTGCTGCTCCGCTCGATCAGCTCGGCGAGCGTCTCGTCGGTGCTGCCGGACGGCTCGTCGGCATCGGGATTTGTCCCGAGCGCCCGCAGCTTGCCCAGCTCCGGCGAGGCTTTGCTGACGGCCTTGGTGTACTCGTCGTCGTAGATGATCAGCTTGGCGCCCTCGCGCTCGGACACCTCTTTGATCTGCGGGCCGGAGAACTCGCTGTTGAGCAGGATGATCCGGGCGCCCACCCGGGCGGCGCCGTAGTTGGCGATCAGGAACCAGCGGGTGTTGCGGGCCAGGATGGCGACGCCGTCGCCGCCCTTGACGCCCTTCTCGAGCAACCCGTGCGCCAGCGCGTGCGCCGCCTCGTCGAGCTCCCGGTAGGAAAACTCGCCCTCCTCGTCGATGCACGCCGCGCGGTCGGGGTGACGTCTCGCGTTGAGAGACGGCAGCATGCCGAATTCCCCCCACTTGTAGATGTCGGCGGCCATCGCGGCGTAGTTCTGTGGCGGCTCGATCCGGAACGCGCCCGACTCGAAGATCTTGCGCACGTAGTGCAATTCAGCGGAGCCGCGTTCGACGTACTGCTGAACTTTTGCGGCGGCCTGACCGGGCAGACCGAGGAGGTTAGGCATGAAATCCACCTTATGTGACGTCCGTCTCAGTACGGCCAGAATTTCTGGCGAATTAGCATGAACTCCCATGACCCGTCCGGTTTCGCTGGAGGTGGCCGAGCGCCAGGTCACCATCACCCATCCGGACAAGGTGGTGTTCCCCCGTGCGAGTGCCCGCGAAACCTCGACCGGCCCGTACACCAAGCTCGACCTGGTCCGTTATTACCTGTCCGTGGCGGACGGCGCGCTGCGAGGTGTCGCGGGCCGCCCGATGATCCTGAAGCGCTTCGTCAAGGGCATCACCGAAGAGGCGGTGTTCCAGAAGCGCGCGCCGGCCAAGCGGCCGGACTGGGTGGACGTGGCCGAATTGCGATACGCGCGAGGCACTTCGGCCGCCGAGGCGGTGATCCATGACGCCGCGGGCCTGGCCTGGGCGGTCAACCTGGGCTGCGTGGACCTCAACCCGCATCCGGTGCTGGCCGACGACCTCGACCACCCCGACGAGTTGCGGGTCGACCTGGATCCGATGCCCGGGGTCTCCTGGCGGCGCATCGTGGACGTCGCGCTGGTGGCGCGCGAGGTGCTCGAGGACTACGGCCTGACCGCGTGGCCGAAGACGTCGGGATCGCGCGGCTTCCACATCTACGCCCGCATCGCCCCGCGCTGGGAATTCCGTCAGGTCCGGCTCGCCGCCCAGACCGTCGCCCGCGAAGTCGAGCGGCGGGTGCCCGAGGCGGCGACGAGCCGCTGGTGGAAGGAAGAGCGCGAGGGGGTGTTCGTCGACTTCAACCAGAACGCGAAGGACCGCACCGTCGCGTCGGCGTACTCGGTGCGGGCCACCCCGGATGCCCGGGTCTCGACGCCGCTGCGGTGGGACGAGGTCGCCGGCTGCGACCCCGAGGCGTTCACCATCGACACCGTGCCCGTCCGGTTCGCCGAGATCGGTGACCCTTGGGAGGGAATGGACGATGCCGTCGGCGAGCTCGACCGGTTGCTGGTGCTGGCCGAGGAGATGGGTCCGCCCGAACGCGCGCCGAAAGGATCGGGCAAGCGCGGCAGCGGAGCGGCAGGCCGGAGACAATCGAAGATGCCGCTGATCGAGATCGCCCGCACCAAGACCAAGGACGAGGCGATGGCTGCGCTCGACGTCTGGCGCGACCGCTATCCCGCGGTGGCCCGCCGGCTGGAGCCGGTCGACGTCCTCGTCGACGGGATGCGCGGGCCCAGTTCGATCTGGTACCGGATCCGGATCAACCTGCAGCACGTTCCCGAAGACCAGCGGCCACCCCAAGAGGAGCTGATCGCCGACTACAGCCCCTGGGAGGGGTACGGCGGAAAGCAGAAGCCGTCGAGCTGACCCCCGCCCCGCCTAGATCCCCACCCGCGTGATCGCGTTGTGCTTGCGCAGGTAGCAATACCAGGTGACGGCGAGCAGGCCGACGAAGAACACGATGTAGAACTGCAGCGCCGGTTCGATGCTGCCGAACTGCGACTTCGACCACGCGTAGGCCAGCGGAACGACGAACCCACCGAAGGCGCCGACCGCCGAGATGACGCCCAGCGCCCCGGCGGCCTGACGGCGCATGGCCACCATCGTGTCCGGATCGCCGCCGGCCAGTTCGCCCTTGATCTTGAAGATCCGCGAAATCATCCGATAGGTCGAGCCGTTGCCGATGCCGGTCGCGACGAACAGGAACATGAAGCTGGCGAAGAAGGCCGGCAGGTTCACCGCCGTCACCGACCACAGCGCCGCCGCCGCCCCGATCGCCAGCATCACGAAGCTGGCGGCGGTGATGCGGGCACCGCCGATCCGGTCGGCGAGCTTGCCGCCGAGCGGCCGGATGACCGATCCGATGCCGGCGCCCAGGAAGGCCCACGCCAGGGCGATGTCGCCGCGTCCGAAGACCGTCTTGAGCAGGGTCGGGAACGCGGCCGAGTAGCCGATGAACGAGCCGAAGGTGCCGATGTACAGCAGCGACATGACCCAGGTGTCGGCGTGCCGCAGCGACTCCAGCACGGGCTTCACGTCGGCCTTGGCCTCGGTCAGGTTGTTCATGAACAGGAACGCGCAGATTGCGGCCACCACGGCCAGCGGCACGTAGAACAGACCGGCGCGCGCCAGCGCCATCCCGCCGCCGGCGATGACGATGGGCGGAATGATCTTCTGCACCACCGCCACACCGATGTTGCCGCCGGCCGCGTTCAGGCCCAGCGCCCAACCCTTGTCTTTCTCGGGGTAGAAGAACGAGATGTTGGCCATCGACGAGGCGAAGTTGCCGCCGCCGAAGCCGGCGGTCGCCGCGATCGCCACCAGGGCGCCGAACGGGAGGCCCGGATGGCTCACCGCCCACGCCAGCAGCAGGCAGGGGATCAGCAGCAGCGCCGCCGAAATGGTCGTCCAGTTACGGCCGCCGAACAGCGGCACCGCGAAAGTGTAGGGCAACCGCAGGAACGCCCCGACGCCGCTCGGGACGGCGACCAGGCACAGAGCCTGGCTGGCGGTCAGCGCCCACCCGGACGCCGCGGGGTGCCCGTGCGCCCCGGCCGTCATCTGCACCACCACGATGCTCCACAGCATCCACACGCTGAACCCGACGTGCTCGGCGAAGATCGAGAAGATCAGGTTCCGGCGAGCGATCGACTTGCCGGTCGTCTCCCAGAATTCGGGGTCTTCGGGCCGCCAGTCGTCGATCCAGTGCCGTCCCGTATGACGCTCGCGCGGTGGCGCCGGCTGCGATACGGGGCCGATGGTCGTGGTCATCTGGTGGGACTCCTGAGTTGAATGAGGCGCGGGTAGTGACCACTCGACGCTAAAGACGCACTGTTACCGGACGGGGTGTGCACAGTTACGTGGGCGATACGCAGAAATCGCAACGGCCCGGTCACGTTTGTCAGAACTCTGCAACGCAGATACGCGGCGCCCCCACCGCGGGGGGTAGATGCGCGACAATCGGCGCCATGGAGGTGACTGAGGCTCCCCTGGGCCTACGGGAGCGCAAAAAGATCAAGACCCGCCGCGCGATCAGGCGCGAGGCGTTCCGCCTGATCGAGGAGAACGGCTACGCCGCGACCACGATCGAACAGATCGCCGAGGCGGCCGACGTGTCGCCGAGCACCTTCTTCCGCTATTTCCCGTCCAAGGAATCGCTGCTGCTCGCCGACGACCTGGACCCGCTGATCCTGAACGCGGTGAAGGCCCAGCCGCGCAACCTGTCTCCGGCCCAGGCCTTTCGCCGGGCCTACCAGGCCGTCATCGCCGAGCTGCCCGACGACCAGCTGGAGTTCGAGAGCACCCGCCAGCGCCTGATGTTCTCGATACCCGAGCTCAAGGCGGCGATGTACGACGAGTACTACCGCACCGTCACCGTGGCCGCCGAGGCGATCGCGCACCGGATCGGCCGTGCCGCAGACGATTTCGAAGTCCGGGTGTATGCGGGAGCGTTGACGGGCGCCATGATGGCCGCCTTCGACAACGCACCGAAGACGACCGAGACCATCCTTCGCGCCCTGGACTTCATGGACGCCGGCATGCCGCTGGGCTGACCGGCTTCAACAGCGCGGCGATGCGTCTGAGCGGGCGGAACGCGATACTCTCACGCGATGCGACAGGGATGGAATCGACGGGGATTCTTGCAGCTCGCAGGGGCTGCCGGGGTGGCCGCGATCGGCGGCGCGACCGCGTTCTCTTCGGGATGCTCGTCTCGCAAACCGGCTCCGGGAGCCACCCCGGGTTCGGTGACGGTCACCCACCTGTTCGGTGAGACCGTCATCAAGGAACCGCCCAAGCGCGTCGTCAGCGCCGGCTACACCGAGCAGGACGATCTGCTCGCGGTCGGCGTGGTGCCGATCGCGGTGACCAACTGGTTCGGCGACCAGCCGTCCGCCGTCTGGCCGTGGGCCGCACCCAAACTCGGCGGCGCGCAGCCGACGGTGCTGAACCTGGACAACGGAATTCCCGTCGACCAGATCGCCGGCCTCAAGCCGGACCTGATCGTGGCCGTCAACGCCGGCCTGGACGCCGACACCTATCAAAAACTGTCCGCGATCGCCCCGACCGTCGCGCAATCGGACGGCGACGCCTTCTTCGAGCCGTGGAAGGAGCAGGCCACCATCGTCGGCCAGGCAGTCTTCCAGGCCGACCAGATGAAGTCGCTGATCGACGGTGTCGACCAGAAGTTCACCGACATCGGCAAAAAGAATCAGCAGTGGACCGGCAAGAAGGCGCTGCTGATGCACGGCGCGCCGTGGCAGGGCACGGTGGTCGCCACCATGGCGGGCTGGCGGACGGACTTCCTGAATCAGATGGGACTGGTCATCTCCGACGCCATCAAGCCGTTCGGCACCGATCAGCGGGCCGTCCTCCCCCGCGATCACATCAAGTCGGTGCTCGACTCCGCCGACGTGGTGATCTGGACGACGCACAGCCCGGACGACCAGAAGGCGATACTGGCCGACCCCGAGGTGGCCGGGTCGCTGACCACCGCGCAGAACCGGCACATCTTCACCAGCAAGGATCAGGCCGGCGCGATCGCGTTCGCGTCGCCGCTGAGCTACCCCGTCATCGCCGATCAACTGCCGCCGCTGATCACCAAGATCCTGGGCTAGCCGGTTGGGCACGCCGGGGCTGTTTGAGCGTTTGCTAAGGCAGCTCTGGCAGTGCTCGAAAATCCGCCGGCGGCCCTCGCACAAGCCCCGATTCCGGGGTTACCGTCGAGTAATGAGCGTGACGGACCTTAGCGGCGACCTGGCCCACAACCTGCCGACCGAACTGGTCGGCAACACCGTCGTGGACTACGGCGACCGCGCGCTGATGGTGCAATGCGGCAGTACCGCTGAGGTACTGGCGTGGGCGGACGCATTGCGCGCCGCGGCGATCCCGGACGTGGTCGACGTCGTTCCGGCCGCCCGCACGGTGCTGGTGAAGTTGGACGGCCCGCGCCACCAAGGCGTCATCCGCCACCGGCTGCGCAAGATGAACGTCGCCGCCAGCCCAGACACCGCCGCGGAGCGCCGCGCCGACGTGGTCATCGACGTCGTCTACGACGGTCCGGACCTGGCAGAGGTCGCCGACCAGACCGGCCTGACCATCGCAGGGGTGATCGACGCCCACACTTCCACGCTGTGGCGCGTCGGATTCAGTGGCTTCGCACCGGGTTTCGCGTACCTGGTCGACGGCGACCCGCGGCTGCGGGTGCCACGCCGCGCCGAGCCGCGGACCTCGGTACCGGCCGGCTCGGTGGCACTGGCCGGTGACTTCAGCGCGGTGTACCCGCGTCAGTCCCCCGGTGGCTGGCAGCTCATCGGCCGCACCGACGCGGTGCTGTGGGACCTGCAGCGGCCGAACCCCGCGTTGTTGACGCAGGGCATGTGGGTTCAGTTCCGGGCCGTCTAGCCAGTGGCGGGTCGCCAGCATGGCCAAGTCGCCACCCTAGCTAAGGAGACAACCGTGGCAATCCTGGAGATCCTCCGCACCGGACCGCTCGCGGTCGTCCAGGACCTCGGCCGCCCGGGTCTGGCGCATCTGGGGGTGAGTCGGTCCGGAGCCGCCGACCGGCGCGCGCACCGGCTCGCCAACCGGCTGGTGGCCAACCCCGACGACCGCGCCACTTTGGAGGTGACGTTCGGAGGTTTCGCGGCCCGGGTGTCCGGCGGCGACGTCGACATCGCGGTGACGGGCGCCGACGCCGATCCCACGGTCAACGGAATCAAGTTCGGCACCAACAGCATTCATCATGTGCGCGACGGCGAGGTGATCGCGTTGGGCGCCCCCCGCGCCGGCCTGCGCAGCTACCTGGCGATCCGCGGTGGCATCTGCGTGGAGCCGGTGCTGGGCTCGCGCAGCTACGACGTGATGTCTGGCATCGGCCCGTCGCCGCTGCGGGCCGGTGACCGGCTCCCGATCGGCGAGCACACCGACGCCTACCCCGAACTGGACCAGGCGCCGGTGGCGGCCATACCCGCAGGCGTCGTCGAGCTGCTCGTGGTGCCCGGGCCGCGTGACGATTGGTTCGTCGAGCCGGACCGCCTGGTGCACACGTATTGGATGGCGTCCGATCGCAGCGACCGGGTGGGGATGCGGTTGACCGGTCGGCCCCTGCAGCACTGCTACCCGGACCGGCAGCTTCCCAGCGAGGGTGTGACCCGCGGCGCAATTCAGGTGCCGCCCAACGGTTTACCGGTCATCTTGGGGCCCGACCACCCGGTCACGGGTGGCTATCCGGTGATCGGCGTGGTGGTCGACGAGGACGTCGACAAGATCGCCCAGGTGCGGCCCGGCCAGGCGGTGCGGCTGCACTGGGCCCGGCCCAGGGCTTTGGTGGGCGCCCACTCCGGGGCCGCGAGTTGGCCGTTTTCCTAACGCAATTCATTGGCGATTCGTCAACGCCGCAATCACACTGTATTCCAGCTCACACGAGCCCAGTGGTATGTGTGAAATCACTTGATGGCGGCGCTCATTCGGGCCCGATGAACTGCGTATTCGCGAACCGATTGCCGCTCAGGGATTTACCAGAGAACTGGTAAACAACTAACAGGCGATATTGGCCCGTTCCGGTTGACCCGCTCGCGTCGTAAATGTGAGCATCGGACCGTGCGACGGGGCACGCCCCTTCATTCGGGGCGCCCAAGCGTCGAAAGCCAGCCTCCGAACAGCTTCCCCGATACCGGGCGAGCGCGGTGACCCCTGGCGTGGCGGCGGCCGGATGCGGCGGTTCGTGGGGCCTGACGAGAGGGAGCTGTATGCACATCAACCGGTCCAATGCCGTTGGGTCGCAGGCTATTTCCGTGATGAGGGCGCGCGCATGAGCGTCACGCCAAAGACGGGCCCGGTGCGGCGCAACCACCGCATCGCGGACTGGAACCCGGAAGACACGGCAGCCTGGGAGGCCGGCAACAAGAAGATCGCCCGGCGCAACCTGCTGTGCACCATCGCCGGTGACCACGTGGCGTTTTCGATCTGGACGCTGTGGCCCGTCATGGCGCTGTTCATGCCCGGCTCCGTCTACGGCTTCTCGACCAGCGACAAGCTGCTGCTGGGCGCCGTCGCCACCCTGGTCGGCGGGTGCGCCCGGATCCCCTACACCCTGGGCATCGCCGCCTTCGGCGGCCGCAACTGGACGACGTTCTCGGCCTTTGTGTTACTGATACCTACCGCCGGCACGATCGCGTTGCTGGCCAATCCCGGTCTGCCGCTGTGGCCGTTCGTGCTGTGCGCGGCCCTGACCGGGCTCGGCGGCGGCAACTACGCGGCCTCGCTGGCCAACGTCAACGCCTTCTACCCACAGCGGCTCAAGGGCGGCGCGCTCGCCGTCAACGCCGGCGTCGCCAACCTGGGGGTCGCGGTGATCCAGCTGGTCGGCCTGCTGGTACTGGCCACCGCCGGGCACGAGGCGCCGTACTGGGTGTGCGCGGTGTACCTGGTGTTACTGGTCGTCGTGGGCATCGCGGCCGCGTTGTTCATGGACAACGTCAACCACGGCACCCAGCTGAGCACCATGCGCAAGATCCTGTTCGAGCGCGACACCCTTGTGATCTCGCTGCTCTACATCGCCACCTTCGGGTCCTGGATCGGGTTCTCCTTCGCCTTCGGCCAGGTGATGCAGGTCAACTTCGCCGAAAGCGGGGAAAGCCCCAAACACGCGGCGCTGCACGCCGCGCAGCTGGCCTTCATCGGGCCCCTGCTGGGCTCGCTGGCGCGGATCTACGGTGGCCGGCTGGCCGACCGCCTCGGCGGCAGCCGCGTCACGCTGGGCGTGCTGGCCGGCATGACCGTGGGCGCCGGGCTCCTGGTCAGCATCAGCACCCTCGACGATCACCACGCCGCGATGCACAACACCAGCATGATCGGCTATGTCGCCGGCTTCATGGTGCTGTTCCTGCTGTCCGGCATGGGCAACGGCTCGGTCTTCAAGCTGATCCCCTCGGTCTACGAGGCGCGCAGCCGCTCGCTGGACGCGAGCGAGGACGAGCGTCGCCATTGGGCCCGGGCGATGTCGGGGTCGCTGATCGGCATCTGTTCGGCCGTCGGCGCGCTCGGCGGCGTCGGAATCAACCTGGCGCTGCGCCAGTCCTATCTGTCTACCGGCACGGAAACGTCAGCGTACTGGGCGTTTCTGGTCTCCTACGTCGTGTCGGCAATCATGACATGGATGATCTATGTGCGTCGTCCCGCGTCGGCCCCGGGCCTGTCCGGGTCGGCGCCTCAAACCGAGGCCGCCCGTGTGTGAGCGGACTCGCAACACGGGCAATGCCACAGCAATTGACCGGTAACGCAACCGAAACGTCGCAGGCATACACAATTCATATGGCCCCCCCACTGGCCCCACCAGGCTCCGCGCCGCTGACCGGCTACCGGATCGCCGTCACGTCGGCGAACCGTGCCGAGGAGCTGTGCGCGTTGCTGCGCCGCAACGGCGCGGAGGTGTCCAGCGCCGCGGCCATCAACATCATCGCGTTGCCTGAAGACGACGAACTGCAGAGCCACACCGAAGCGGTGATCGCCGAGCCCCCCGACATCTTGGTGGTGCACACCGGCATTGGCTTCCGGGGCTGGGTGGCGGCGGCCGACGGTTGGGGGCTGGCCACCCAACTGCTGGCGTCGCTTGCCAAGTCGCGCATCGTGGCCCGCGGACCGAAGGCGACCGGCGCGCTGCGCGCCGCCGGCCTGCACGAGGAGTGGTCGCCCAAATCCGAATCGTCGCGCGAAGTTCTGCGCTACCTCCTCGAGTCAGATGTCGCCGGTAAGCGGATCGCCGTCCAGCTGCACGGGGCGGCCGACGGGTGGGACCCGTTCCCGGAGTTCATCAACGGATTGCGGGCGGCGGGCGCGCAGGTGGTGCCCATCCACGTATACCGCTGGAAGCCAACGCCTGCCGGTGGCGACTTCGACCAACTCGTCGCCTCGGTCGCGCGACGGCAATTCGACGCGGTGACCTTCACCTCGGCGCCCGCCGGCGCGGCGCTGCTGGAGCGCAGCCGCGAGCTGGGCATCGAAGATCAACTGCTGCAAGCGCTTCGCAGCGACGTGCACGCGATGTGCGTCGGCCCGGTCACCGCGCAGCCGTTGATCCGTGCGGGCATCCCGACGTCATCGCCCGAGCGAATGCGGTTGGGGGCGTTGGCCCGTCATATCGCCCAGGAGCTCCCGCCCCTGCGGTCGTGCGCCATCCGCGCGGCCGGTCACGACATCGAGATTCGCGGAACCTGCGTGCTGGTCGACGGTTCGGTGAAGGCCCTGTCCGGATCCGGCATGGCCACCCTGCGCGCGCTGGCCCAGCGTCCCGGCGATGTCGTCGCGCGCAACGACCTGTTGCGCGTGCTTCCCGGCAACAGTAATGACCCACACGCCGTCGACACCGCGGTGCTGCGGTTGCGAACGGCGCTGGGCGACAAGAACATCATCGCGACGGTGGTCAAGCGCGGCTACCGGCTCGCGATCGACCATTCGGAAGTTTCCCCATGGCATTGATTTTGGTGGCGCACGGCACCCGCAGGTCCGGTGGCGTGACGATGATCGAAGGCCTTGCGGCACAGGTGAGTACGCTGGTGCGCAGCGCGGTCGACGTTGCCTTCGTGGACGTGGTGAGTCCGACCCCCAGCGAGGTCCTGGTGCGGGCGAAAGCCGCCGAGCGCCCCGCCATCGTGGTGCCCGCCTTCCTGTCGCGCGGATATCACGTCCGGGCCGATCTGCCCGCCCACGTCGAGATCAGTGGACACCCGAACGTCATCGTCACCCCTGCGCTGGGCCCGAGCGGGCAGATCGCGCGGATTGTCGGCGATCAGTTGGTGAAATGCGGTTGGCGACCGGGTGATTCGGTGATCCTGGCGGCCGCGGGAACCTCGGACGTCAAGGCGCGCGCCGACCTGCACACCACCGCGACGCTGGTGTCGGCGCTGACCGGGTCGCGGGTGAGCCTGGCGTTCGCGGCCACCGGTGAGCCGCAACTGCCCGAGGCGGTGGACCGGGCGCGGGCCCGGGCGCGCCGCGCCGGCGGCCGCGTCGTCGTCGCCTCGTATCTACTGGCCGACGGCCTGTTCCAGCAACGGCTGCACGCCTGCGGCGCGGACCTGGTCAGTGAGCCGCTGGGCACCCATCCCGGGTTGGCGCGGTTGGTCGCGAACCGATTCCGGCGGGCCCTGCCGCCGGTCCTCGCCGCCACCGCCCGGCAGTCGTCGCGCCGATCGAGCCCGCACCAGCTGGGCCACGGCCGCACCGTGCGATCCGCGCCCTAGCGCAAAACGCCTGCTGGCGAGGCGCGCCGGTGTCCGGCGTTCCTTGATCTTTGATCGCCGACGGGTGATCCTGACACCATGCCCCGCCGCGAAGAGCCATCGCCTGGGATCCTCGACCCGGTCGCCAAGATGCTGCGGTTGCCCTTTGGCACACCGGAATTCATCGACCGAATCGTCACCGGCGGGGTCAACCAGGTGGGCCGGCGGACCCTGCGCACGTTGATCACGACGTGGGACGCCGCCGGTGGCGGCCCGTTCGCGGCCAGCGCCATCGCGTCGACGGGGATGGCGAAGACCGCCGAAATCGTGCAGGGCATGTTCATCGGCCCGGTCTTTGGCCCACTGCTGAAGATTCTGGGCGCCGACAAGGTGGCCCAGCGGGCCTCGCTGTGCGCCTCGCAGTTGGTGGGCCTGGGGATCATGCGCTACGGCATTCGCTCCGAGCCGCTGCACTCCATGCCGGTGGACGCACTCGTCGACGCGATCGGGCCGACGATGCAGCGCTACCTGGTCGGCGACATCACCCGGTGAGCCCGGCGGTCGGGCTCAGGCAGCCCGCGGCTGGTAGTCGCGCGCGACCTGAACGTAGCCGTCGTCGGTGATCCGCACCGGGTACACCGGCACCGAAACGGCCGGATCGTCCAGGCAGGAACCGTCTTCGAGCGAGAACGCCTGCTTGAGGATGGGCGACTGAACCGTCACGCGGCCGTCGCGGTCACCCACGATTCCGCGCGAGAGCACCGCCGCGCCGGAGAACGGGTCGACGTTGCCCACCGCGTACACCGAGCCGTCGTCGAGCCGGAATAGCGCCGCCTGGGAACCGTCGTCCAGCAGCACGCCGACGCCGCGACCCGGAATGAGGTGGTCGTAAGCGCACGCGCTGGTCCACACCTGGATGTCGTTGAGAAGTGTCATGATCCCTTCCTCATTCCTCCGGAGTTGTCGCTGCACGAACCCGCGGCATGCCAATGGACACAGGGATTTTGCGGCCGGCATGCTCGGTGAACGCCACCGTGGAGTCGACGGCGTCCGGGGCGTTGACGAACGACACGAACCGCGACAGCTTGTCCGGGTCGTCCAGCACGCCCTTCCATTCGCACTTGTAGTTCTGGACATGCCGCTCCATTGCGGCCTCGAATTCCTCGGCCAGGCCGAGCGAGTCCTCGCACACCACCTCGCGCACATGGTCGAGCCCGCCGTCGAGCGAGTCGACCCACGGCGCCGTGCGTTGCAACCGGTCGGCCGTCCGGATGTAGTACATGACGAACCGGTCGACGTAGCGGACCAGCGTTTCGGTGTCCAGGTCGCTGGCCAGCAGCTGCGCATGCTTGGGCGTCATACCGCCGTTGCCGCCGACGTAGAGGTTCCAGCCCTTTTCGGTGGCGATGACGCCGACGTCCTTGGACCGGGCCTCGGCGCACTCGCGCGCACAACCCGAGACGCCCATCTTGATCTTGTGCGGTGCCCGCAGTCCGCGGTAGCGCAGTTCCAGATCGATGGCCAGCTGCACCGAATCCTGCTGCCCGTACCGGCACCAGTCGGTGCCCACGCAGCTCTTCACCGTGCGCAACGCCTTGCCGTACGCGTGGCCGGATTCCATGCCGCCGTCGACCAGGCGCTTCCAGATCTCCGGCAGTTGGTCCACCCGGGCGCCGAACATGTCGATCCGCTGCCCGCCGGTGATCTTGGTGTAAAGCCCGAAGTCCTGGGCGATCTGGCCGATCAGGATCAGATGCTCGGGCTTGATGTCACCACCGGGAACCCGCGGCACCACCGAGTAGCTGCCGTTCTTCTGGATGTTGGCCAGGAAGTGGTCGTTGGAATCCTGCAGCGAGGCCTGCTCGCCTTCCAGGATGTGCTCCGACCCGGTGGACGCCAAGATGGAGGCCACCACGGGTTTGCAGATGTCGCAACCCTTTCCGCGGCCGAAACGCTCCAGCAGGCCCGAGAAGGTGCGGATCTCGGTGGCAGAGATGATCTCGAACAGCTCCGCGCGCGACTGGCTGAAGTGCTCGCACAACGCCTTGGACTGTTCGACGCCCTCGGCTTCCAGCAGCTGCTTGAGCAGCGGGACACACGACCCACATGAGGTACCTGCCGAGGTGCACGCCTTGAGCGCGGGGACATCGGCGCAGCCGTCGGCGATCGCACACTTCAGGTCGCCCTTGGTGACGTTGTTGCACGAGCAGATCTGCGCCGAATCCGGCAGCGCCCCAACGCCCAACGCCGTACCGCCGCCGGACTGCGCCGGCGCGATCAGCGCCAGCGGGTCGCCGGGCAGCTCGCTGCCGACCATGGGCCGCAGCACCCCGTAGGACGAGGCGTCGCCGACCAGCACGCCGCCGAGTAGCGTCTTGGCGTCGTCGGAGAGCACGAGCTTGGCGTAGGTCCGATTGACCGCATCGTTGATGGCGACCTCGAGGCAGTTCTCGGTCGTCCCCATCGCGTCGCCGAAGCTGGCCACGTCGACGCCCAGCAGTTTGAGCTTCGTGGACAGGTCCGCCTCGCCGAACTCCGCGACGCCGTCGAGCAGCCGGTCTGCCACCACCTCCGCCGAGGTGTAGCCCGGGCCCACCAGGCCGTAGCAGCGGCCGCCGATCGCAGCGACTTCACCGATCGCGTAGATGTCGGGATCGCTTGTCTGGCAAGCCACGTCGGTGAGCACCCCGCCGCGCTCGGCGCGCGTGAGCCCGGCGGCGGTGGCCAGCTCGTCGCGCGGCCGGATGCCGGCGGCGAAGATCACCAGGCCGGCGTCGATGACCTGGCCGTCGGTCAGGGTCACCCGCACCGAGGTGGTGCCATCCGAATGGTCAACGGCCTCGATCGATTCGGTGCCCGTGCCGACGTGCACCGAGATGCCGAGTTCGCCGATCATCCTGGCCAGCAGCCCGCCGCCGGCCTCGTCGATCTGCTGGGCCATCAGCCGCGGCATCATCTCGATGACGTGGGTCTGCAACCCGAACTGGCGCAGCGCATTAGCGGCTTCCAGTCCGAGCAGGCCGCCGCCGACCACGACACCCGCCGTGGCATGTGAGGTTTCGACCGTGCGCTGGGCGTCGGCGCGGATGGCGTCGAGGTCGTCCAGCGTCCGGTACACGTGGCAGGCGGGCAGGTCGTGGCCCGGCACCGGCGGCACGAAGGCGTACGACCCCGTCGCCAGGACCAGGGTGTCGTAGCCGTGGCGCTGGCCGTCGGCGGTGACCACCGTCTTTGCGGCGCGGTCTATTTCGGTAACCCGCTGGTTGAGCACCAGCCGGACCAGCTCGTCACCCTCGTAATCGTTGCCGGGCAACGCCAGTAGCTTGCGATCCCAGCTTTCGGTGTAGGAGGTCAGTCCCACGCGGTCATAGGCCGCGTCGGTCTCCTCGGCGAAAACCGTGATGCGCCACAATCCCTCGGTGTCGCGCGCGCGAAGCGCCTCGACGAACCGGTGCCCCACCATGCCATGTCCGACTACGATGATGTGACGAGGCGCACAGCTTGCGCGCGAAATCCCGTCTGCAGACATGGCTTTGAGACTAACGGCCAGAAATTACGTTCTTTTCGCGCAATGTGACGGTCCTATGACGAGGATCTCACAACTCACAGGAAGATCTGTGAGTGGTCGTTCGCCGGCGGCGAACAACGAGGTGGAACTTTAGCGGGGTCCACTCATGTTTGTCCTAATAGCCGGTCGCGCAGGCGCCGGTCACAGGAATCTCACAATGAAGCTCAAGGAAGTAGAAGGGAAGCGCCATGAGTAACCTCGCATTGTGGTCGCGACCGGCCTGGGACACCGACCGGTGGCTGCGCGACTTTTTCGGCCCCGCCGCCGCGGCGGACTGGAACACCCCGGCGACCAGCGGATTCAAGCCGGCCGCCGATATCGTCAAGGACGGCGACGACGCGATCGTACGTGTCGAGCTCCCGGGCGTTGACGTCGACCGGGACGTCAACGTGGAGGTCGACCGCGGGCGCCTGGTCATCCACGGCGAGCACCGCGACCAGCGCTCGGAAGAGAAGGAAGGCCGCACGCTGCGGGAGATCCGGTACGGATCGTTCCGCCGGTCGTTCCAGCTGCCCGCCCATGTCACCGGCGACGCCATCACGGCGAGCTACGACGCCGGCGTGCTCACGGTGCGGGTCACCGGTGCCTTCAAAGATCCGGCCGGGAACCAGGCGCAGCGCATCGAGATCACCAAATAGTCTCCGGCCAATCCGGAGATAAGTAGCCGAATCCGGCGGAGCCGCAACGGCTTCGCCGGATTCGGCGCCTCAGCCCCAGCGGGCCAGCAGCTCCTTGGCGCGGGTCGTCAGCGCGGCCTGTAGGAACGGTCCGAAGCTGATCCGCGCGACGCCCAGCGGGCCGAAGGAGGACGGGTCGTCCTGATCGGGCAGCGCGATCGCGTTGACGGGCAGCTCCAGCTCGGCGGTCAAGCGCCGCAACGTGTCGGGCTCGTGCCGACCTACCGGATAGAGCACGTCGGCGCCGGCGGCCGCCGCCTGATTCAAGCGCGCCACCGCGCGGTCGACGCGGTCGGACGCCTCGCCGTCCTGGCGCAGGAACAGATCGGTCCGGGCGTTGATGACGACATGCACCCCGGCCGCGTCGGCGGCCGACCGCAGCGCCCCGACCAACTCCGCGTGCTCGTCGGCGGACCGCAACCGCTTGCCCTCCGAGTGCACGGTGTCCTCGATGTTGCACCCGACGGCCCCGACGCTCAGCAACCCCTCGATCAGCCGGGCCGCCGGCTGCCCGTAGCCGGATTCGATGTCCACCGACACCGGGACGTCGACCGCGGCGGTGATCTGTTCGACCCGGGCGAGGACGTCGTCGAACGACATGCCCTCGTTGTCGGGTTTGCCGATCGAGTCGGCCATCGGGTGGCTGCCCACGGTGAGGGCGGCGAATCCGGCGCCGGTGGCCAGCCGCGCCGACCACGCATCCCACACGGTCGGCAGGATGACCGGGCTGCCCGGCCGGTGCAGTTCGAGCAGCGCGGCGGCCCGCTCGGCAGGCGTGGTGGCTCCGGTCATAAGTGTTTGCTCCCTCGGCATCCGGGCTCAACGGACTGACGTCTGGCGTGTGCGGTGGATAGTATCGAGGGCGTACTGTGATCCGAAACACTGCCGAGGAGATCCGTTGACGAGCACGACTGGCACGACCGAATTCGCCGAACTGCACGACCTCATCGGCGGCCTGCGGCGGTGCGTGAGCTCGCTGCGGGCCCGATACGGTGACAGCCCGGCCATGCGGCGCATCGTCATCGACGCCGACCGCATCATGTCCGACGTCGACCTGCTCGACACCGATGTGTCCGAATTGGACCTGGCGGGCGCCACCGTGCAGCAGTCCGGCGAGAAGATCGTCATTCCAGACACCCAGTACGACAGCGAATTCTGGCGCGACGTCGACGACGAGGGTGTCGGCGGTCACAACAGGGCCTGAACAACCCAAGCCCCCCAGAAAAGGGGGGCTCGTATCTGTGTACCCTTCGACCTACAGCCCGTTCGAAGAGGAACACACTAAATGAGCGCACCTACGGCGAACCGTCCTGCGTCCGGTGTCTTTTCACCCACGCGCGCCCGTATCCAGCAACGCACTCTGCGCACCGACCGGTGGTGGATGTCGCCGCTGCGAATCGATCTCGGCTTCGCCGCATTCATTATTTATGCGACAGCGCGGGCGTTCCAACAGAATTACTTCTTCGTTCCCAAATACCACTACCTGACGCCGTTCTACTCGCCGTGCGTCAGCAAGGGTTGCGGTGAGGCCGGCGACATCTGGCCGCAGTTCCTGCCGGACGTGTGGTGGCTGCCGTACGCGGCGCTGTCGCTGCCGTTCCTGCTGCTGTTCCGGTTGACCTGCTACTACTACCGCGGCGCCTACTACCGCACGGTGTGGCAGTCGCCCAGCGCCTGCGCGGTGGCCGAGCCCCGCGTGCACTACACCGGCGAGACCAAGTTCCCGCTGATCATCCAGAACACGCACCGGTACTTCTTCTATATCGCCGGCATCATCTCGGTGATCAACACCTACGACGCCATCGTCGCGTTCCACTCCGACAGCGGACCCGGTGGATTCGGCTTCGGTCTGGGCAACCTGATCCTGCTCGGCAACGTCATCATGCTGTGGGTCTACACGCTGTCCTGCCACTCCTGCCGGCACGTGACCGGCGGGCGGCTCAAGCACTTCTCCAAGCACCCTGTGCGGTACTGGATCTGGACGCAGGTCAGCGTCATCAACACCCGGCACAAGCTGTACGCGTGGATCACGCTGGGCACCCTGATGGTCACCGACTTCTACGTCGCGCTGGTAGCCAGCGGCACCATTCCTGACCTGAGATTTGTTGGCTGACAAGCCATTTCGAGATAAATCAGAATTTAGCTAGCGAGGGTTTCATGGTTGAAATCGAGCGGCACACGTATGACGTGGTCGTGATCGGTGCCGGCGGCGCCGGACTGCGTGCGGTTATCGAAGCGCGCGAACGGGGTCTGCGGGTGGCGGTGGTGTGCAAGTCGCTGTTCGGTAAGGCACACACGGTCATGGCCGAGGGTGGCTGCGCGGCGTCCATGGGCAACACCAACCCGAAGGACAACTGGAAGACCCACTTCGGCGACACGATGCGCGGTGGGAAATTCCTCAACAACTGGCGCATGGCCGAACTGCACGCCAAGGAAGCACCGGACCGGGTCTGGGAACTGGAAACCTATGGCGCACTGTTTGATCGCCTTAAGGACGGCAAGATCAGCCAGCGCAACTTCGGTGGGCACACCTACCCGCGGCTGGCCCACGTCGGTGACCGCACCGGCTTGGAGCTGATCCGCACCATGCAGCAGAAGATCGTCTCGCTGCAGCAGGAGGATTTCGCCGAGCTCGGCGACTACGAAGCCCGGATCCGGGTGTTCGCCGAAACCACGATCACCGAGCTGATCAAGGACGGCGACGCGATCGCCGGGGCGTTCGGCTACATCCGCGAAAGCGGCAACTTCATCCTGTTCGAGGCGCCCGCGGTGGTGCTGGCCACTGGCGGGATCGGCAAGTCCTTCAAGGTCACCTCGAACTCGTGGGAGTACACCGGCGACGGCCATGCCCTGGCCCTGCGGGCGGGCGCGTCGCTGATCAACATGGAGTTCGTCCAGTTCCACCCGACGGGCATGGTGTGGCCGCCGAGCGTGAAGGGGATCCTGGTCACCGAGGGTGTCCGCGGTGACGGCGGGGTGCTGAAGAACTCCGACGACAAGCGGTTCATGTTCGACTACATCCCGTCGGTGTTCAAGGGGCAGTACGCCGAGTCCGAACAAGAAGCCGACCAGTGGCTCAAGGACAATGACTCGGCCCGCCGCACTCCGGACCTGCTGCCGCGCGACGAGGTCGCGCGCGCGATCAACTCGGAGGTCAAGGCCGGCCGGGGCAGCCCACACGGTGGCGTCTTCCTGGACATCGCGTCGCGGCTGACGCCCGCGGAGATCAACCGCCGCCTGCCGTCGATGTACCACCAGTTCAAGGAGCTGGCCGGGGTCGACATCACCAAGGAGCCGATGGAAGTCGGGCCGACCTGCCACTACGTGATGGGCGGCGTCGAGGTGGACGCCGACACCGGCGCGGCCACCGTTCCCGGGCTCTTCGCCGCCGGCGAATGCTCCGGCGGCATGCACGGCTCGAACCGGCTCGGCGGCAACTCGCTGTCGGACCTGCTGGTGTTCGGCCGGCGGGCCGGGCTCGGCGCGGCCGACTACGTGCGAGCGCTGAGCAGCCGCCCGACGATCGCCGAGGGCGCCGTCGACGCCGCCGCGAAGCGGGCGCTGTCCCCCTTCGAGGCACCCACCAGCGGCGCACCGGAGAACCCGTACACCCTGCAGCTCGAACTGCAGCAGTCGATGAACGACCTGGTCGGCATCATCCGCAACGCCGACGAGGTTACCGAGGCCCTGGCGCGGCTCGACAAGCTGCGCGAGCGATTCAAGAACCTCCACGTCGAGGGGCAGCGGCGGTACAACCCGGGCTGGAACCTGGCCATCGACCTGCGCAACATGCTGCTGGTCAGCGAGTGCGTCGCCAAGGCCGCGCTGCAGCGCACCGAGAGCCGCGGCGGGCACACCCGCGACGACCACCCGGCGATGGACTCGTCGTGGCGCAAGGTGTTGCTGGTCTGCGAGGCGGCCGCCGGCGACGAGGTGATTCCCGACATCACCATCAGGAAGAAGGATCAGACTCCGATGCGGCCCGACCTGCTGGAGCTGTTCGACATCGCCGAGCTGGAGAAGTACTACACCGACGAAGAACTCGCCGGGCACCCAGGACGGAGTGGCAAATGACCTACAACGCGACGATGCGGGTGTGGCGTGGCGACGACGCCGACGGCGGTCTGCAGGACTTCACCGTCGAGGTCAACGAGGGCGAGGTCGTCCTCGACATCATCCATCGCCTGCAGCAGACCCAAACGCCGGACCTGGCGGTCCGGTGGAACTGCAAGGCGGGCAAGTGTGGCTCCTGCTCGGCGGAGATCAACGGCAAGCCGCGGCTGCTCTGCATGACCCGGATGTCTACGTTCGCCGAGGACGAGGTCGTCACCGTCACGCCGCTGCGGACGTTCCCGGTGATCCGCGACCTGGTCACCGACGTCTCGTTCAACTACGAAAAGGCCCGCGAAATCCCGTCTTTCGCGCCACCCAAGGACCTGCAGCCCGGCGAGTACCGGATGGCGCAGGAGGATGTGCAGCGCTCCCAGGAGTTCCGCAAGTGCATCGAGTGCTTCCTGTGCCAGAACGTGTGCCACGTGGTCCGCGACCACGAGGAGAACAAGAAGGCGTTCGCCGGCCCCCGCTTCCTGATGCGGATCGCCGAGCTGGAGATGCACCCGCTGGACACCCGGGACCGGCGCAACGACGCCCAGGACGAGCACGGCCTGGGCTATTGCAACATCACCAAGTGCTGCACCGAGGTCTGCCCGGAGAACATCAAGATCACCGACAACGCGCTGATCCCGATGAAAGAGCGGGTCGCCGACCGCAAGTACGACCCGGTGGTGTGGCTGGGGAACAAGCTGTTCCGTCGCTGAGTTCCGGTATCGAAGTGATGGCACGTTAGGCCGTCGCGGCACCCGGGTAACCACACTGCATCCTGTCGGGCCGCCCCGTGCGGCCAGCTACTCACGACCGGAAAGGCAGTCCATGGAACCCATGCGAGAAACCGCCAGCATCAACAACATTCGCACCGCGATCCGGCAGTTGTCGGTCCGCGCCCAGCTCGCGAACAAAGAAGGCCGGTACAGCGACGCCGCCGAACTCGAGAACCGCATCCAGGGCTTTCGGGACGAACTGAGCCACCGCCCCTAGCCGGCCGACCGCCGGGCGGGGCGACTATGCGCCGAGCCGGCGGAAAACGCTCCGATGAAACACGATGGGCGCCACCTCGGCGTCCACCGTGACCTCGTTGACCCGCAGCACCACGATGGTGTGATCACCGGCCGGGATGAGCTGCTCGATGGCGCTCTCCAGCCAGAGGCCGGTGCCCTTGATGAACACCGCGCCCGTGGACCGGGAAACCGTCTCCAGGCCCGCGAACCTGTCGCCCGTCTTGGCGGCCAACGTGCGCGCGGCCTCGTCGTGCTCCTCGCCGAGCACACTGATGCCCAGCATCGGCCGGTCCTTGAGCTTGGGCCACGTCGTCGAGGTGTTCTGCACGCAGAACGACACGAGCGGCGGATCCAGCGAGACGGGGACAAAGGTACTGGCCGCCAGGCCTTCCCGGGTTCCGTTCACCTCGGCGGCGATCGCCACCACTCCGGACGGGAAGTGACCGAAGGCCTCACGAAGTGTCGACGCTGTCAGCTTGTTGTTCGAGTTCACCGGACTTATTCGCCCCTAGAGCCGGAGACGGGATTTATCGGAAACGACCCTACCCGGCGCCGGTCCCCCCAGCACGGGCGCCCTCACCCGTTTTCTAAGCGTTCCGCCGAATATCCGTGCGCCGCGGCCACATCCGGATGGGCCCGCAACCTGCTCTTCCAGGCGTTGCGGCCGTAGACCGCGAAGATCGGATCCGAGGGATCGTCCACGCGCTGCGCGTGTGACTCGAGCTCGTCGGGAAGCGACAGCACCGGGATCCGCGCGTCCAGGCGCGGGTTGAAGAAGAATGGCACCGAGATGCGCTCGGCCGCGGGGCCGGCCAGGTTGACCCGGTGCTCGGTGGCCCGCAGGTACCCGCGGGTGGCCACCTCCAGCAGTTCGCCGATGTTGACGACGAACGCGCCCTCACGGGGCGGCACGTCGATCCAGCCGTCCTCGGCGTTTCTGGCCGGCCGCACCTGCAGGCCCGTGCTGCCCGGCTCGGCCAGCAACAGGGTCAGCACCCCCGCGTCCCGGTGCGCGCCCACGCCCTGCGCGCCGGCGGCGCCGCCCGGGTAGCGGATGATCTTGATCAGCGTGGCCGGCGAGTCCACGAAGGCCGCGTCGAACACGTCGGACGGGCTGCCCAGCGCGGCCGCCCAGTGTTGCAGCAGGGTGCGGGCCACCCCGGACAGCGCGGCATCCCACTCCTCGACGATTCCGGGTAGGTCCGGCAGCCCGTCCGGCCACTGGTTGGGGCCCTGCAGCCATCGATAGTCGGACTTGTCCAGCCCACCGATCGGCGGGCGGTGCGGCCCGACGTCGATCTGCTCGCGCCAATCCACCTCCCCGCGGGTCAGCTCGCCGCCGAGGCGGGTGTAGCCGCGGAAATGGGGGCTGCGCACCATCGCGACGGCGTCCTTGTCCGGCTGCGGCAGCGCGAACAGCCGGCGCGCCGCGTCCAGGATCCGCCTCACCAGGTCAGGCGGCACGCCGTGCCCGGTCAGATAGAAGAAGCCGACCTCGTGGCCGGCCTCGCGCAGGCCGTCGCGCAGGCGGCCGGGGTCGGCCCGCAAATCTACTGTGGGCAGCGCGGTGACGCCGCGCACACCGGTCATGTGCGCGGCATCGCCGCAGGTAAATCGGATTTCGGCGGCATGACCTGCAGCTTCCCAACCGGTTGGTTAATTAGGCAATGAAATCTAGCTCACATTGGCTTGCATAGCGCTGACGCTAGCGATATTTTAGCGGTGTTACTGGTGGGTAACTTAGACCTAGTACCCAACCACAAGTGGCATTCTCAACGAGGAGGACCGTAGTGAGCCACTACAAGAGCAACGTCCGCGACCAGGCGTTCAACCTGTTCGAGGTTCTGGGCGTTGACAAGGCATTGGGCCAGGGCGAATACAGCGATCTGGACGCCGACACGGCCCGCGAAATGTTGAACGAGATCAGCCGGCTGGCCGAAGGGCCGATCGCCGACTCGTTCGTCGAGGGCGACCGCAACCCGCCCGTCTTCGACCCGAAGACGCACTCGGTGACGCTGCCCGAATCTTTCAAGAAGTCGGTCCACGCCGTCATCGAGGCCGGATGGGACAAGGTCGGCATCGACGAGGCCCTCGGCGGTGTCGCGATGCCCAAGTCGCTGCTGTGGGCGCTGCACGAGCACATCCTGGGTGCCAACCCGGCGGTGTGGATGTACGCCGGTGGCGCGGGCTTCGCCAACATCCTGTACCACCTCGGTACCGAGGAGCAGAAGAAGTGGGCCGTGCTGGCCGCCGAGCGCGGCTGGGGTTCGACCATGGTGCTCACCGAGCCGGACGCCGGTTCGGACGTGGGCGCCGGCCGCACCAAGGCGGTTCAGCAGGAGGACGGTTCCTGGCACATCGACGGTGTGAAGCGATTCATCACCTCGGCCGACTCCGGAGACCTGTTCGAGAACATCTTCCACCTGGTGCTGGCGCGCCCCGAGGGTGCCGGACCGGGCACCAAGGGCCTGTCGCTGTTCTTCGTGCCCAAGTTCCTGTTCGACTTCGAGACCGGTGAGCTGGGCGAGCGCAACGGCGTCTACGTCACCAACGTCGAGCACAAGATGGGCCTGAAGGTCTCGGCGACGTGCGAGCTGAGCTTCGGCCAGCACGACGTCCCCGCCAAGGGCTGGCTGGTCGGCGAGGTGCACAACGGCATCGCGCAGATGTTCGAGGTCATCGAGCAGGCCCGCATGATGGTCGGCACCAAGGCCATCGCCACCCTGTCGACGGGTTACCTGAACGCGCTGGAGTACGCGAAATCCCGCGTGCAGGGCGCCGACATGACCCAGATGACCGACAAGACCGCACCGCGGGTGACCATCACGCACCACCCGGACGTGCGCCGGTCGCTGATGACCCAGAAGGCCTACGCCGAGGGTCTGCGCGCGCTGTATCTGTTCACGTCGACCTACCAGGACTCGGCCGTCGCCGAGGCCCTGCACGGGGTGGACGCCGAGCTGGCGGTCAAGGTCAACGACCTGATGCTGCCGGTCGTCAAGGGTGTGGGCTCGGAGCAGGCGTACGCCAAGCTCACCGAGAGCCTGCAGACCTTCGGTGGGTCCGGCTTCCTGCAGGACTACCCGATCGAGCAGTACATCCGCGACGCCAAGATCGACTCGCTCTACGAGGGCACCACCGCCATCCAGGCGCAGGACTTCTTCTTCCGCAAGATCGTCCGCGACAAGGGTGTGGCGCTGGCCCACGTGTCCGACCAGATCCAGAAGTTCGTCGATGCCGAGTCCGGCAACGGCCGCCTGAAGACCGAGCGGGAGCTGCTGGCCAAGGCGCTGAGCGACGTCCAGGCGATGGCGGCGACGCTGACCGGCTACCTGATGGCGGCGCAGGAGGACGTGACCAGCCTGTACAAGGTCGGTCTGGGTTCGGTGCGCTTCCTGATGAGTGTCGGTGACCTGGTCATCGGCTGGCTGTTGCAGCGTCAGGCGGCGGTTGCCGTGGCGGCGCTCGACGCCGGCGCCAGCGGCGAGGAGCGGTCCTTCTACGAGGGCAAGATCGCGGTGGCATCGTTCTTCGCGAAGAACTTCCTGCCGCTGCTGACCAGCACTCGTGAGGTCATCGACACGCTGGACAACGACATCATGGAGCTCGACGAGGCTGCCTTCTAGGCCGAGCGAAACGCCACGCGCAAGTCCCCCGCTTCGCCCGCGAAGCGGGGGACTTGTCGCTTAGCGGGCCACAGAGAAAACCGGTAGACAGCAAAAAGGCCGCCGCTGGATCCCCTCACTCCAGCGGCGGCCCTTTTCGTACGCCGGTCCGTCGAAACGGACCAACGCTCGCATTCGGGGGATGCCCCGTATTGCCGTCGGGGTCGGGGGGTCAGACCACAACACGGGGCCATCCGGTGGGTCGAATACCCGCACCCCCATCTGACTAACCAGATGTGACTCAACTCATCGGGAGCGCCGCGCCTACCAGGGGCGACGTGCGGAGAACCGGTCAGGCCTCCAGGATCGCGGCCACGCCCTGCCCGCCGGCCGCGCAGATCGAGACCAGGGCGCGCACGGTGCCGTCGCCCTTCTGCTCGGCCTTACGCTGCGCGAGCTGCTTGGCCGCTTGGGCCAGGATCCGCCCGCCGGTGGCCGCGAACGGGTGACCGGCGGCCAGCGAGGACCCGTTGACGTTGAGCCTGGACCGGTCGATCGAGCCCAGCGCGGCGTCCAGGCCGAGCCGCTCCTTGCAGTACTCCTCGGACTCCCACGCCTGCAGGTGGCACAGCACCACCGACGCGAAGGCCTCGTGGATCTCGTAGAAGTCGAAGTCCTGCAGGCTCAGGCCGTTGCGGGCGAGCAGCCGCGGCACCGCGTAGGTCGGGGCCATCAGCAGGCCGTCGCGCCCGTTGACGTAGTCGACCGCGGCGGTCTCCGAATCGACCAGGTAGGCCAGCGGCGTCAACGAGTGGGCGGCCGCCCACTCGTCGGTGGCCAGCAGCGCCACCGATGCGCCGTCGGTCAGCGGAGTCGAGTTGCCGGCCGTCATCGTCGCGTCGCCGGCCTTCACGCCGAACACCGGACGCAGCTTGGCCAGCTTCTCCGCCGACGAGTCCGCGCGCAGGTTGTCGTCGCGGTACAGCCCCAAGAAGGGCGTGACCAGGTCGTCGAAAAAGCCGCGGTCGTAGGCGGCGGCCATGTTGCGGTGGCTGGCCGCGGCCAGCTCGTCCTGGGCCACCCGGCTGATGCCCATCTTCTTGGCGGTGAGCGCCTGATGCTCCCCCATCGACAGCCCGGTGCGGGGTTCGCTGTTGACCGGGATCTCGACGCCCAGGGTCGCGGGCAGCGTGCCGACCAGCTTCAGCCGCTGCACGTTGGAGTTGGCCCGGCGCAGCTTGAGCAGCGTGCGGCGCAGGTTGTCGCCCAGACCGATCGGGGCGTCGGAGGTGGTGTCCACGCCGCCGGCGGCCGCCACCTCGTAGCGTCCGGCCGCGATGCCCTCGGCCGCCGCGACGGCCGCCTGCAGCCCGGTCCCGCAGGCCTGCTGCAGGTCGAACGCGGGCGTGTAGGAGGACAGCTGCGAACCGAGCACGCATTCGCGCGTCAGGTTGAAGTCGCGGCTGTGCTTGAGCACGGCGCCGCCGACCACCACGCCCAGCCGTTCGCCGGCCAGTCCGAAGCGATCCACCAGCCCGCTTAGGGCGGCGGTGAACATGTCCTGATTGGACGCCTCCGCGTAGGCCCCGTCCGACCGGGCGAACGGGATGCGGTTGCCGCCCAGGACGGCCACGCGCCGACGCTCGGAACTGCGCTGTTTGCTTGCCTCAGAGCTTGCAGGGGCCACTTGATCTTCTCCGTGTTTCTGCGGTCTATCGGTTTGGGAATCGCCCGTCTTGGGCCATACTACCCACGGTTCTTACTCTGCAGTAAGTTCGTCCTCGATACGGTTGTGATGTAGGCATACCCAGACTTCGCAAGAACATGGAAGGTAGCTCCGGTGGCTCCCAAGGCTTCGTCCGATCTGTTTTCTCAGATCGTCAATTCCGGTCCTGGATCGTTCCTCGCCAAGCAGCTCGGCGTTCCCCAACCCGAGACGCTGCGCCGCTACCAGGCCGGTGAACCGCCGCTGGCCGGTGCGCTGCTGATCGGCGGGGAGGGCAGGGTCGTCGAACCGCTGCGCGCGGCGCTGGACGCCGATTACGACCTGGTGGGCAACAACCTGGGCGGTCGATGGGCCGACAAGTTCGGCGGCCTGGTGTTCGACGCCACCGGCATCACCACGCCCGAGGGACTCAAGGGGCTGTACGAGTTCTTCACGCCCCTGCTGCGCAATCTGGGCCATTCCGCCCGGGTGGCCGTCGTGGGCACCACGCCCGACGCCGCCGGCAGCCCGCACGAGCGGATCGCGCAGCGCGCCCTCGAGGGTTTCACCCGCTCGCTGGGCAAGGAGCTGCGCAACGGCGCCACGGTGTCGCTGGTCTACCTGTCGCCGGACGCCAAACCCGCCGCGACGGGCCTGGAATCGACGATGCGGTTCATCCTGTCGGCCAAGTCCGCCTACGTCGACGGCCAGGTCTACTACGTCGGGGAGGCGGACTCCACGCCTCCGACCGACTGGGACCGCCCGCTGGACGGCAAGGTCGCCATCGTCACGGGCGCGGCCCGCGGAATCGGTGCGACGATCGCCGAGGTGTTCGCTCGCGACGGCGCGCGCGTGGTCGCGATCGACGTGGAATCGGCCGCCGAGGCGCTGGCCGAGACGGCCAGCCGGGTCGGCGGCACCGCCCTGTGGCTCGACGTCACCGCCCCCGACGCGGTCGACAAGATCACCGAGCACCTGCGCCAACACCACGGCGGCCGCGCCGACGTGTTGGTCAACAACGCCGGCATCACCCGGGACAAGCTGTTGGCCAACATGGACGACGCCCGCTGGGACGCCGTCCTGGCCGTCAATCTGCTTGCGCCGCTGCGTCTTACCGAAGGGCTGGTGTCCAACGGCACTCTCGGCGAGGGCGGCCGGGTGATCGGCCTGTCGTCGATGGCCGGTATCGCCGGCAACCGCGGCCAGACCAACTACGCGACGACGAAGGCCGGAATGATCGGCCTGACCCAGTCGTTGGCCCCTGAGCTGTACGGCAAGGGCATCACGATCAACGCGGTCGCACCGGGATTCATCGAAACCCAGATGACGGCCGCCATCCCGCTGGCCACCCGCGAGGTCGGACGCCGGATGAATTCGCTGCTGCAGGGCGGGCAGCCGGTGGACGTCGCGGAAACCATCGCCTACTTCGCCAGCCCGGCTTCGAATGCGGTGACGGGCAACGTCATTCGCGTCTGTGGCCAGGCCATGCTGGGCGCATAGGAGAACGTCATGAATCAGCCAAGCGGCCTGAAGAACATGCTGCGCGCGGCCGCCGGGGCCCTGCCCGTGGTGTCCCGCGGAAGCGAACTGCCCACCCGCACGGTGACCATCGAGGAACTGCCGATCGACCGCGCGAACGTGGCCGAGTACGCGGGGGTGACCGGTCTGCGCTACGGCAATCACGTGCCGCTGACGTACCCGTTCGCGCTGACCTTTCCGGCGATGATGTCGCTGGTGACCGGGTTCGACTTCCCTTTCGCCGCAATGGGATCGGTGCACACCGAGAACCACATCACGCAATACCGCCCGATCGCGGTCACCGACACCGTCGGTGTGCGCGTGCACGCCGAGAACCTGCGCGAGCACCGCAAGGGGCTGCTGGTCGATCTGGTGACCGACGTCAGCGTCGGCAACGACACCGCCTGGCACCAGGTGACGACCTTCCTGCACCAGCAGCGGACCAGCCTTTCCGACGAACCCAAGCCGCCGCCGAAGAAGCAGCCCAAGCTGCCGCCGCCGTCCACCGTGCTGCGTATCAGCCCGGGGCTGATCCGGCGCTACGCCGACGTCGGGGGCGATCACAACCCGATCCACACCAACTCCGTCGCGGCCAAGCTGTTCGGCTTCCCGACGGTGATCGCACACGGAATGTTTAGCGCGGCAGCCGTATTGGCCAACGTCGAGGCACAGATTCCCGATGCGGTCCGGTACTCGGTGCGGTTCGGCAAGCCGGTGGTACTGCCCGCGACGACGGGGCTTTACATCGACGAGCACAACGGCGGCTGGGACATTTCGCTGCGCAACATCGCCAAGGGCTACCCACACCTGACCGGCACGGTACGCGCGCTCTGAGCTGACGGCCCGCTAGCCCGCGTGCGTCGAAGTACGGCCCCGGGCAAGCAGTTTCAGGCCGTGGGCGCTGGTCGCGGTCAGCAGGAAGAGCAGGAACAGCCACAGCGGCGGACGGGCGAGTTCCCAGACGAAGATCGCCGCCCAGATCGGTGAGCCCTGCGTCACCGCGAGCACACCGGCCGCGCCGGCCAGCGACACCGCCGGCACGTGCAGGTGGGCACCGGTCGCCCAGTTGATCGTCAGGATCAGCGCCGCCCCGGCGGCGGCGCCGGTGGCCAGCGAGGGCGTGAGCAACCCGCCGGCCCCGCCGGCGCGCAGAAACAGTGCGGTCAGAAGGGGTTTCAGCGCCAGGATCGCCACCGCCGACAGCAGGGTCATGCCGCTGGCCAGGCTGACCGTGAGGATGCTGCGGCCGTTGCCCGGCAACTCGGGCCACCAATGCGAACAGATCCCCATCACCAGGCCCGCCCCGGCGAGCGTGGGGATCAGCAGCGGAGTCCGCAGCTGGCGGGCCGGGCGTGCGGCGGCCATCAACCGGTTGAAGGCCAGCCCGACCGCGAGAGCCACTGGCGCCAGCAGCAATCCGTGCGCGGTCAGCAGATACGTCGACTCTTCGACCGGCCACCGCAGGTTGGGCTGATCGCGGGTGATGGCCGAACCGACGGCGACCGCCAGGCCGGAGGACAGAAATGCCGCGCCCACCGCGCGCGGCTGCCAGGTGGTCAGCAGGATCCGGATCGAGAACAGCGCGCCGGCCAGCGGGACGGCGTACACCGCGCCGAGCCCGGCGCCCGCCGCGCATGCCAGCAGCACCTCGCGGTCGCGCGGTGTGAGCCGCTTGAGCCATCCGGTGCCCAAATCGCTGAGCGCCGCCGCGAATTGGCGTGGGGCCCCTTCACGCCCCAGCGACGCCCCGGACCCGACGAGCAGCACCTGCAGCAGCGCGTCGACGCTCCAGGACAGGCTCGGCACGGGTTCGCGGGCGGCGATGGTCTGCGCCAGCGGGGGCACCGCGGCCCGGCGCCGCAGGAGCCACCACCCCAGGCCGGCCAGGGCGGCGCCGATCATCGGGCCGACGATGCGGCGGATCGGGCTGCTTGCGGCCACCCCGGCCAGCAGCGCACCGAAGCTGTGGTGGTAGGTGGCGTGCTGGACGGCGCGCAGCACGAACGTCGTCGCCAATCCGGCAACTCCGGCGAGCAACCCGACGATGATTACCGCGCAAAAGAAGTCGAGGTTGCCGCGGTCCGAGCGGGGAGCGCTCATGCGGGCCACCTGAACGAATGTAGGCCTAGTCGGCGGCGGCGTCCGAGCCGCCCGCGTCGGGGTGGGCCGCGGCCGCCTCTCGCTCGGCCGGTGACCCCTTGAGGCCGTACCAGAACAGATCAATCATGAGCTGGGCCGCCTCGTCGACGTCGACGTCGCCGGTGCTGAGCCGGTTCGCGACCGCCTCGCCGGCGCCCACCAGGGCCACGGCCATCATCTCGTGCTCGCGCTCGGAGCGCGGGTTGCGGCTGCCTGCCCGCATCAGCCCGGCCACCAGGTCGATGATCTGCTCGCGACCCTCGCGGACCATGTGCGCGAACGCCTGCGAGCTGGTGGCCTGGGTGTACATCACGATCCAGGACGCCCGGTTGGCGTCGATGTAGCGCATGAACGACGCAATGGTGTTGCGCAGCATGTCATTGGGGCTCTGCTGGAAATCGATGTCGGCGCGCACCACGTCGATGAACCGGCCCATCTCGCGGTTCAGGCAGGCGCCGAACAGATCTTCCTTGGAGCCGTAGTACAGGTACAGCATCGGCTTGGAGATCTGCGCCTCGGCTGCGATCGCGTCCATCGAGGTCTCGTGGTAGCCGTTGACGGAGAACATCTGCACCGCGGCGTCGAGCATCTGCTGCTCGCGAACGGCACGCGGCAACCGTTTGGTACCACCCGCCATCGCTTGCCTCTCAGCCCGTCTATCTGACTCAAGAGTAGGCAATGTGGTGCGGTGTCATGCCCAGTACCGCCTAAGGCGGCGACCCGCTAGTGGCCGCAGCTGGGGCTGGGGCCCTTCATCGTCGCCACCCGCACCAGCGAATCGTCGACCTGCTTGGCCGGCAGGTCGCCGGACGCCACCGCCTGTTGCAACCGGTCCAAGACCGCCGGCACTTCGTCGGTGGTGACCCATAGCGCGACGTCGACCCCGGCCCGCAGGCTGCGCAGCACGGCCTCCGACACCCCGTACCGGTCGGAGATGGCGGCCATGCTGGACAGGTCGTCGCTGAAGACCGGCCCGGTGAACGGCGGGCCCTTGTAGCCGACCCCGTTGCGCAGCAGCTGCACCGCCTCGGGGCTCAGGCTGGCCGGGGCGTCGCCCGTGAGACCGGGAACCTGTAGGTGGCCCACCATCACCCCGACCGGCGGCGTGGTCACCAGGGTCCGGTAGGGCACCAGATCGTTGTTCTGCAGGTCGTCCAGCGGCGGCGTGACGACGCCCCCGGTGTGCGAATCGCCCGAGCCGTGCCCGTGGCCGGGGAAGTGCTTGAGCACCGGCAGCAGCCCGGCGTCGCGCAGCCCCTGCGCATACGCACCGGCGTACTCGGTGACCTTGGCCGGGTCCGCGCCGAACGAACGGTTGCCGATCACGGCGTCGTCGGGCTCGTCGCTGACGTCGACGACGGGCGCGAAGTCGACGGTGATGCCCAGGTCGCGCATCTTCTTGCCGCGGTCGGCGGCCAGGTCGTGCACCTGCTGGACGGTTTGCGTCTGCGCCAGCTCGCGGGGCGACGGCGAGGTCCCGATCAACGACTTCAGCCGCGAGACCCGGCCGCCCTCTTCGTCGACACTGACCGCCAGCGGCAGCGGGCCCGCCTTGGCGGCGATGTCGGCCAGCGGCCCCTTGAAGATCGACAGGTCGGTCCAGCTGCCGATGAAGATGCCGCCCACGTGGTAGCCGTTGACGACGGCCCGGGCGTCGTCGGCGTTCTTTACGCCCACCATCAGCAGTTGCGCGAGCTTGTCGCGGATGCCCAGCGTCGCCGGAACGGCCGACGGGTCGGCACACACCGGCGGCGCCGGGGCGGCCACCGGCTTGCTCGATGTCGACGTCGACGGGCGGGGTGGGTGCGCGGCGTGGTGGCCGCAGCCGGCCAGCAGCGCCGACGCGGCGGCAAGCACGGCCAAGGTGCGCGAAAATGCCATCGGGCCATGCTTTCACGGCGGGCGTTTCGTGCCCGGCTCCAGGGGGCATCAACGGTACGTTCCTGATCAGGGGCTGGGGGCTGGTCGGGGCCCATTGACTGGCAGGGAGGAGCCAGCGATGAACGGTTTCACGTTGGCCGCCGCGGTCAGCGTCGCGGTGGGGTTGTCCGTCGGGGTGGCGACGACCGTCGGGATCACGCTCGCCATGGCCGACCACAGCCTGGTGCAGGCGCCGAGCCTGCAGCGCCCTGCGCTTCCGGCCGGCCCCTATCAGGTGGAATACGGCGACCGCTGTTTCCACGGGCACTGTCTGCACTGGTGACGAGCGCTCCCGGTGGCCGGGCGGCCTTCTGCTAGGTTGGCGCTAGGTCGAAACGACCGCAAGCCGAACCCTCAGGAGCCTTCAATGAACCGGATCGTTGCGCCCGCCGCAGCGAGCGTTGTGGTTGGCCTGCTGCTCGGCGCGGCCGCGATCTTCGGGATCACGCTGATGGTCCAGCAAGACACGAAGCCGCCACTCCCCGGGGGCGATCCGCAGTCGTCAGTGCTCAACCGGGTCGAGTACGGCAACCGTAGCTAGCCAGTCGCGGACGGGGACCGAAGCGTCGGTCTCGTGCTCGACGGCTGGGCCGGTGTCGCGCCGATGGTTGTGGTTGGTCGGTGCGATCGCACTGGCCCTGACGTTCGCCCAGTCCCCCGGACGGATCTCCCCGGACACCAAGCTTGACCTGACCGCGAACCCGCTGCGCTTTCTGGCCCGGGCGACCAACCTGTGGAACAGCGAGCTGCCGTTCGGGCAGGCGCAGAACCAGGCCTACGGCTACCTGTTTCCGCACGGCACCTTCTTTCTGGTCGGCCACGCGCTGGGCGTGCCCGGCTGGATCACCCAGCGGCTGTGGTGGGCGCTGCTGCTCACCGTCGGCTTCTGGGGGCTGTTGCGGGTCGCCGAGGCGTTGCGGATCGGCAGCCCGGCGTCGCGGGTGATCGCCGCGGCCGCGTTCGCGCTGTCACCGCGGGTGCTGACCACGCTCGGATCGATCTCGTCGGAAACCTTGCCAATGATGTTGGCGCCGTGGGTGTTGCTGCCGACGATCCTCGCCCTGCGGGCCGACGGCGGGCGATCCGTGCGGGCGCTGGCCGGCCAGGCGGGCCTGGCCATCGCGCTGATGGGCGCGGTGAACGCCATCGCGACCGCGGCCGGCTGCCTGCCGGCGGTGATCTGGTGGGCGTGCCACCGACCGAACCGGTTGTGGTGGCGCTACACCGGGTGGTGGCTGGTGGCGGTGATGCTGGCCACGCTGTGGTGGGTGGTGGCGCTGGTGATGCTGCGCGCCATCAGCCCTTCCTTCCTCGACTTCATCGAATCGTCCGGCGTGACGACGCAATGGTCGTCACTGGTCGAGATGTTGCGCGGCACCGACAGCTGGACCCCCTACGTGGCGCCGACCGCCACCGCGGGCGCCCCGCTGGTGACCGGGTCGGCGGCCGTGCTGGGCACCTGCCTGGTCGCGGCGGCCGGGCTCGCGGGGCTGGCCAGCCGGGCGATGCCGGCGCGCGGACGGCTGGTGACGATGCTGTTGGTCGGGGTGGTGCTGATGGCCGCCGGATACAGCGGCGGCCTCGGCTCGCCGGTGGCGCACGCGGTGCAGGCCTTCCTGGACGCCGGCGGCGCCCCGCTGCGCAACGTGCACAAGCTGGGATCGGTGATCAGGATCCCGCTGGTGCTGGGCCTCGCGCAGCTGCTGGGCCGGCTACCCCTGCCGGGCAGCGCGCCAACCTTGGTGTGGCTGCGCGCCTTTGCGCACCCCGAGCGCGACAAACGGCTCGCCGCCGCGATCGTGGTGGTGACGGCGCTGATGGTCAGCACGTCACTGGCGTGGACCGGTCGGCTGGCCCCACCGGGAACCTTCACCGCGATCCCGCAGTACTGGCACGAGGCCGCCGACTGGCTCACCGAGCACAACACCGGGACACCCACACCCGGGCGGGTGCTCGTGGTCCCAGGCGCGCCGTTCGCCACCCAGGTGTGGGGCACCAGCCACGACGAGCCGCTGCAGGTGCTGGGCGCCAGCCCCTGGGGGGTGCGCGATTCCATCCCGCTGACCCCGCCGCAGACCATCCGGGCGCTCGATTCGGTGCAGCGCTTGTTCGCCGCCGGTCGCCCGTCGGCCGGCTTGGCCGATACCCTTGCCCGCCAAGGCATTTCCTATGTCGCGCTGCGCAACGACCTGGACCCCGACACGTCGCGGTCGGCGCGTCCGATTCTGGTGCACCGCGCCATCGACGGGTCGCCCGGGCTGCGCAAGGTCGCACAGTTCGGCGCGCCGGTGGGGCCCGGCACGCTCGCCGGTTTCGTCGCGGACAGCGGATTGCGGCCGCGCTACCCGGCGGTCGAGATTTATCGGGTCGGCGACGACAGTGATCCCGCCACACCGTATTTCGTCGACACCGACCGGCTGGCCCGGGTCGACGGCGGGCCCGAGGCGCTGCTGCGTCTCGACGAGCGGCGACGGTTGCTGGGTCAGCCGCCGCTGGGCCCGGCGCTGCTGACCGCCGACGCGCGCGGCGCCGGGCTGCCGGTGGACGCCGGGGTGACCATCACCGACACCCCGGTGGCCCGTGAGACGGATTACGGCCGCGTGGACCAACATTCATCGGCGATCCGGGCACCCGGCGATGCGCGGCACACCTACAACCGGGTGCCCGACTATCCCGTCCCCGGCGCCGACCCGGTGACCGCCGCCTGGACCGGCGGGCGGATCACGGTGTCGAGCTCGTCGTCGGATTCCACCGCGATGCCCGACGTCGCGCCGGCGAACTCGCCGGCCGCCGCGATCGACGGCGACTCGGCGACCGCCTGGGTGTCCAACTCGCTGCAGGCCGCCGTCGGGCAGTGGATGCGGATCGATTTCGACCATCCGGTGACCAACGCCGCGATCACGTTGACGCCCAGCGCCACCGCCGTCGGCGCCCAGGTGCGCCGCATCCTGATCGAAACCGCCACGGGCAGCACAACTTTGCGGTTCGACGAGCCGGGCAAGCCGCTCGCCGCAGCGCTGCCCTTCGGCGAGACCCCGTGGGTGCGGATCACCGCCGCGGGCACCGACGACGGATCCGCCGGCGTGCAGTTCGGCATCACCGACCTGTCGATCACCCAGTATGACGCCTCCGGATTCGCCCACCAGGTCGACCTGCGGCACACCGTGCGGGTGCCCGGGCCGCCGCCGGGCTCGCCGATCGCGGGCTGGGACCTGGGCTCGGAGCTGCTGGGCCGGCCGGGTTGCGCCGCGGCGCCCGACGGCGTGCGCTGCGCGCCGTCGATGGCCCTGGCCCCGGAGGAACCGGTCAACTTCAGCCGCACGCTGACCGTGCCGGCGCCGATGTCGGTCACCCCGACGGTGTGGGTGCGCCCGCGCCAGGGCCCCAAGCTGGCCGACCTGATCACCGAGCCCAATACCACCGTCGCCCACGGTGATTCGGACACCGTCGACGTCCTGGGCTCGGCGTACGCCGCCGCCGACGGCGACCCGGCCACCGCGTGGACGGCGCCGCAGCGGGTGGTGCAGCACAAGGCCCCGCCGACCCTGACGCTCACGCTGCCCCGCCCCACCGAGGTCACCGCGGTGCGGCTGGCCCCGAGCCGCTCGACATTGCCCGCGCACCCGACAATGGTGGCCGTCAACCTGGGCGATGGCCCGCAAGCCGCCACGATGAAACCCGACGGCGCGCAGACAGTGCCGCTGAAACCCCGGGTGACCGACACCGTGACCATCAGCCTGCTGAATTGGCAGGACGTCATCGACCGCAACGCTTTGGGTTTCGACCAGCTCAAGCCGCCCGGGCTGGCCGAGGTCGCGGCGCTGGGTGCCGACGGCAAGCCGATCGCGCCCGCCGACGCGGCCCGCAACCGCACCCGGGAGATCAGCGTCGGCTGCGACCGCGGACCGGTCATCGCGGTCGCGGGGCGGTTCGTGCACACCGCGATCCACACCACCGTGGGGGCGATCCTGGATGACGCGCCCGTCGCCGCGGTGCCCTGCGACCGCGACCCGATCGCGCTGCCCGCGGGCCAACAGGAGCTGCTGATCAGCCCCGGCGCCCAGTTCGTCGTGGACGGAGCCGAACTGACGGCCTCGGCCGCCACCGAAGTCGCACGGCCGCTGCGTGTTTCATCTTGGCGGGCCTGGGGTCCGGATCGCCGCGAAGTGCAGGCGTCCGCTTCGTCGACCTCCCGGGTGCTGGTCATCCCGGAAAGCATCAACCCGGGCTGGGTGGCGCGCACCGGCAGCGGCGCCCGCTTGACGCCGATCGCGGTCAACGGGTGGCAGCAGGGTTGGCTGGTGCCCGCGGGTGACCCCGGCACCATCACGCTGACGTTCGCCTCCAACTCGCTCTACCGGGCCGGCCTGGCGGTGGGCCTGGCGCTGCTGCCGCTGCTGGCGATGCTCGCGTTCTGGCGCAGCCGAAGAAAGGACGACGGCGACGCGCCCGCGCGGCCGTGGCGGCCCGGGCCATGGGCGGCCGTCCCTGCGCTGGCCGCCGCGGGGGTGATTGCCGGCGTGGGCGGTGTCGCGGTGATGGGGACCGCACTGGCTCTGCGGTATGCGCTGCGCAGGGAGCGCTGGCAACGCCTCGGCGTGCTGGGCAGCGCCGGCGGCCTGATCCTGGCCGGCGCGGTGCTGTCACGGCAGCCGTGGCGGTCGGCCGACGGCTACGCCGGCCATTCCGCCGGTGTCCAGCTGTTGGCGCTGATTTCGCTTGCGGTGCTTGTCGCTTCGGTGGTTGCGCTCCCCGAACGTGCACGGGGGCGGCGCGACGAATAGTCGGTTGGGCTATTGGCTACCCGTCTACCGGCTGATTGACTGGATATGCGGGTTGGCGTAACCGTCACCAATCGAGGAGTTAGCGCCATGGACTGGTTTTCCGCACCCGAATATTGGGTGGGCAGACTGGTGCTCGAGCGCGGCGCCGCGGCGATTTACCTGCTCGGGTTCGTCGCCGCCGCGGTCCAGTTCCGCGCGCTCATCGGCGAGCGCGGCATCCTGCCCATCCCGCAGTTCTTGGCGAGACAATCGTTTTGGCGCACCCCGAGTCTTTTTCATGTGCGCTATTCCGATCGGCTTTTTGCGGCCGTCTCCTGGTTCGGTGCGGCGCTGTCGGTGGCGATCGTCGCCGGGGCCGCCGACGCGGTGCCGATGGGGGCCGCGATGGCGATGTGGCTGGCGCTGTGGGTGCTCTACCTGTCGATCGTCAACGTCGGGCAGACCTGGTACTCGTTCGGCTGGGAGTCTCTCCTGCTCGAGACCGGATTCCTGATGATCTTCCTGGGCAATCACGACGTGGCGCCGCCGGTGCTGACGCTCTGGATGGTTCGCCTGCTGTTGTTCCGGGTCGAGTTCGGTGCGGGACTGATCAAGATGCGCGGCGACCCGTGCTGGCGCGATCTGACGTGTCTGTACTACCACCATGAGACGCAGCCCATGCCGGGGCCGTTGAGCTGGTTCTTCCACCACCTGCCCAAGCCCCTGCACCGCATCGAGGTGGCGGGCAACCATTTCGCGCAGCTGATCGTGCCGTTCGGGTTGTTCGCGCCGCAGCCGGTGGCCAGCGTGGCCGCCGCGATCATCGTGATCACCCAGTTGTGGCTGGTCGCCTCGGGCAATTTCGCGTGGCTCAATTGGGTGACCATCGTGTTGGCGTTCAGCGCCATCGACGACGCGTCGTTGGCGTTGGTGCTGCCCAAGGGCCTCCTGCCGGCGTATGCGGGGCCGGCGGCGACACCGCTGTGGTTCGTCGGGCTGGTGGCCGCCGTCACGGCCGCGGTGGTGTTCATGAGCTACTGGCCGCTGGCGAACATGTTGTCCTCCCGTCAGCGAATGAACATGTCGTTCAACTCATTTCATCTGGTGAACACCTACGGCGCGTTCGGCAGTATCGGGCGGATCCGGCGGGAGGTGGTGATCGAAGGCACCGAGGAGGCCGTCATCACCAGCCAAACCGCCTGGAAGGAATACGAATTCAAGGGCAAGCCGGGAGCGCCGCGCCGGCTGCCCCGACAGTGGGCCCCGTATCATCTGCGCCTGGACTGGCTGATGTGGTTCGCCGCGATCTCGCCGGGGTACGCGCAGCCCTGGCTGCGGCCGTTCTTGCAGCGGCTGCTGGAAAACGATCGACCGACCCTGCGGTTGTTGCGCCACAACCCGTTTCCCGATTCACCGCCCCGCTACGTGCGGGCACAGCTCTACCAGTACCGCTTCACCACGCCGGCCGAGCTGCGCCGCGATCGGGCGTGGTGGCATCGCGCCCTGATCGGCGGATACGTGCCACCGATGGCCCTGCCCAAGGCGGCCAGGGCCAACTGAGCGGAGCGGGCGGCTACTTCTGGTAGGACAGCGCCCCGGTGCCCGCGAGCTTGCCGCCTTCCACGATCAGGTATTCGGGACGGATGGGCTGGCCGGCGAACCAGCTCTCCAGGATTTCCCGGGTGCCTGCCGCGTAACGCGCCTGGGCGGACAGCGTGGTGCCCGAAACATGTGGTGTCATTGCGTTATTCGGCATCGTCCGCCAGGGATGGTCGGGCGGCGGCGGCTGCGGGTACCACACGTCTCCGGCGTATCCCGCCAGCTGACCCGACTCCAGGGCGGCCGCGATCGCCTCCGGGACGGTCTCCTCGGCGCGGGCCGTGTTGACGATGTAGGAGCCCCGGCGCATGGACGCGATCAGTTGCTCGTTGAACATCCGGCGGGTGTCGTCGTACAGCGGCGAGTGGACGGACACCACGTCGACCGCTTGCACCAGCGACTCGACCGTGGGGTGGAACGTGACGTTGAGCTGCTTCTCGGCTTCCGGTGCCAGCCGGCGGGTATCGGTGTAGTGCAGGTTGACGTCGAACGGCGCCAGCCGCCGCAGCACGGCCCGCCCGATCCGCCCGGCCGCGATCAACCCGACGTCCATTCCCTCCAGGTCGTAGGCGCGTTGGGCGCAATCGGCGATGTTCCAGCCGCCTTCGACCGCCCACCGGTGTGACGGCACGAAATTGCGCACCAGCGCCAGGATCTGCATCACCGTGTGCTCGGCGACGCTGATGCTGTTGCTGTACGTCACCTCGGCCACGGTGATACCGCGCTGCTGGGCCGCGTCCAGATCGACGTGATCCGACCCGATGCCGGCGGTCAGCGCCAGCTTGAGCTTGGGTGCGCCAGCGATGCGTTCCGCGGTCAGGTAGGCCGGCCAAAATGGCTGGGAGATCACGATTTCCGCGTCGGCCAGCTCGCGCTCGAATTCCGAGTCGGGGCCGTCCTTGTCCGAGGTCACCACCAGTTCGTGGCCGGCGTCTTCGAAGAATCGGCGCAGCCCCAGGGCACCCGAGACGCAGCCGAGCAGCTCGCCGGGGGTGAAGTCGATCTTCGACGGGCTCGGCACGGTGCTGCCATCGGGGTATCCGCGGATGGTCGGGATGCTGTCGCGCGCGTAGCTCGGCGGGTACCCGTCGACGGGGTCGGGGTAGAGCACCATCACACACTTGGCCATCGAATTCTCCTTAAACCGGGGATCACGCCCAGTCTCGGAGCGCGCCGGCCGCGGTGTCCAAGACACGATTCCGACCGCCTGATAGGCGGCGCCGATCAGCGCCGCTAGGACAGCTCGCCGAGCGTCGCGCCGATGCGGGCCTCGCGCGCGGTCCGGCGCAACGCACGGGCCAGCAACGAGCCCGGCTCGGCCCGGTTGGTCACCAGCGCAATCAGCGCGGTGACCGACGGGCGTCGCAGCGGCAGCACGCTCACCCCGGGCGGCACGCCCAGGGTGTGGATCCACGGTTGCGGCACGATGCTCGCCCACCGGCCGGTGCGAACGTGCGCGAACAGCGCGGCCACGGAATCGGTTTCCAGCTGCGGGGTGACCTGCAGGCCATGGGTGGCCAACGCGTCGTCGATGAGCCGGCGGCCGCGCATGCCCTGCGTCAGCAGGCACAGCGGCAGCTGCACGGCATCCGACCACGTCATCGTCTTCGCTTCGCCGCCAAGCAGTTCGGCGGCGGCGATGAGCACCGGCTGCTCGTGGTACAGCGGGGTGACCAGAAGATCGGCGGTGTCCTGTTGGTCCGGATACAGGATGCCCGCGTCCAGTTCGAACTTGCGGACGCGCTCGACGATCCCGGCCGAGCGCAGGTTGACCTCGAGCTGGACACGCACCAGCGGATGCGCCGCGCAGAACGGATCCGTAAGCAGCGCAACGGTGGTCGAGGCGGCCGGCACCACACCGAGCCGCAGTTCGCCGGTCAGGCCGGCTCGCAGGGCGGTGACTTCCTGTTTGAGGGCGTCGCGGTCGGCCAGGATACGCCGCGCCCACGGCACCAGCCGCTCGCCCTCGGGGGTGAGGCCCTCGAACTTCTGACCGCGCCGCACCAGCGGGACATTGAGCTCGGATTCGAGCTTGCGGATGGCTTCCGACAGTGCGGGCTGCGACACGTAACAGGCGCTCGCCGCGCGCGCGAAGTGGCGCTCTTGCGCGAGCGCGACGAAGTACTCCAGCTGACGGAACAGCATGTGCCATTCGACCACGGGCGCCCCAGGAGACCCGTTCCAGGTGTGTCCCCATGACCAGATGCTCGCCAATTACATTGACACTAAATGAATTTCACCAACCCACCCGTACAACGCCGGCCGCCCTGGGCATCGTGGCACCACCCCAGCCGACGGCGGAAAAGTTTGCCGAATCGCGGCGGACCCCAACCTGTGATACACCATCATGAACGCTCAACACCTGGGTGAGCTCGACGGAAGGAAACATGGTGATGGGTTTCGCACGGGGCTTCGCGACAACCGCTGTGTTCGCCGGCTTAGCCGGCTGTACGGCCGGCCTGGCGTGGGCCGGCACACCGACGATGAACGGCAACTACACCGAGACCGCGACAACCCCGGCCGGGGCAACCTTCAACACCTCCTGGGCGGTCAACTCCTGCGGTGACGGATGCATCTTCATCAAAGCCGGGCTGGGCGGCAGCCAGGCGCACTTGGTCGATGGTCAATGGGTCTTGGACACGATGAACAACATCGCCTGCGCCGACGGTAGTTCCGTGCAGTACGCCGCCAGCTCCCATTTGACGTGGGACCCGAACACCCTTGCGGGCACGGCACAGCACACCTATATGATCCCGGCCTGCGGGCACCCCGCGGGCTACTCCTATACCGACCAGATACAGATCAAGCAGTCGTCCTGAGGCAAACTACAGCGTTTCGTCCAGCTCGCCGAGGCGGTCGGTCAACCGCAGATTCTCGGAGTAGTCGACCGGGCAACTGATCAGCGAGACGCCGTCGTCGTCGAGCGCGGTCCGCAGCGTCGGCAGCAGCTCCTCGGCGCTGTCGATCCGATATCCCTTGGCGCCGAAGCTTTCCGCGTACGTCACCACGTCGGGGTTGTTGAACTTCACGTAGTAGTGCGCCCCGAGCTCGAGGTCCATCTTCCATTCGATGAGGCCGTAACCGTTGTCCTCCCAGATCAGCACCACCAGCGGGATGCGCTCACGCACGGCGGTCTCGATCTCCTGCGAGTTCATCAGGAACGCACCGTCGCCGACGACGGCCAGTACCTTGCAATCCGGCTGCGCCAGCTTGACACCCAGCGCCCCGGGCAGCGCAAAACTCATGGTGGACAACCCGTTTGAGATCAGGCAGGTGTTCCGCTCGTACGTCGGGTAGAGCCGGGCCATCCACATCTTGGTGGCGCCGGTGTCGACCAGGACGATGTCGCTGCGACCCAGGGCCGCGCGGGTGTCGGCGACCACCCGTGCCGGCGCCATCGGGTAGCGCGAATCCTGTTGGCCCCGTGCGAATTCCTCGGCGAGCAGGCCCGAACCGGGCACCTCGGCGGAGTGAGCGAAGGTGTGCCCGGACAGCGCGTCGGTCAGGGCGTTCAGCGAATCGCTGATGTCGCCGATGATCCCCACGTCCACCGAGTAGTGCGCGTCGACCTCGGCCGGGAACCGGTGGATGTGGATGATCTTCTTGTCGGCCTGCGGGTTGATCCGCACCGGGTCGAACTCCTGCAGCTCGTAGCCGACGGCGATGACGGCGTCGGCGTTGTCGAACCCGAAGTTGACGTAGTCGTGCCGCATGAAGCCCAGCGTGCCGATGCTGTTCGGGTGGTCGTCGGGCATGACACCCTTGCCGTGGAAGGTGTTGGCCACCTGGATGCCGAACTCTTCGGCGAAGCGCACCAGGGCCTTGGTGGCGTCGGCGCGGGCGGCGCCGTGCCCGGCCAGCAGCACCGGGCGCTTGGCGTTGCGCAGGACGTCGACGGCGCGCGCCACCTGGCGGG
The DNA here is from genome assembly GCF_054660795.1 of Mycobacterium sp. MUNTM1. Taxonomy (NCBI): domain Bacteria; kingdom Bacillati; phylum Actinomycetota; class Actinomycetes; order Mycobacteriales; family Mycobacteriaceae; genus Mycobacterium; species Mycobacterium sp. MUNTM1. Next base: position 8,936 of record NZ_BAAGDE010000033.1, on the reverse strand, counting down.
GGGCCGGGGCGTCGGGGCGGACGACGTTGCGCGGCAACGGTCCCAGGTCGTAGTCGGTCTCGTCGGCGTCGATGTGCTCGGGCACCGCCAGGTAGACCGCGGCCGGGCGCTCGGACTCGGCGAGCTTGAACGCCTTGCGCACCATCTCGGGGATGGCGCGCGCGGTCGGGATGCCCGCCGCCCAACGGGTGATGGGGGCGAACATCGACACCAGGTCGACGTACTGGTGTGACTCCTTGAACTCCCGGTCGTGACCCACCTGCGCGGAGATGGCGACCAACGGGGTGCTGTTGGTGGTGGCGTCGGCCGTACCGAGCTGCATGTTGATCGCGCCCGGGCCCAACGTGGCCGACACCACCGCGGCCCGCCCGGTGACCCTGCCGTACATCTCGGCCATGAACGAGGCGGCCTGCTCGTGCCGGGTTAGCACGTAGCGGATGGACGAGGCCGCCAGCGCCTGCACGAACCGGATGTTCTCCTCGCCGGGCACCCCGAACACGACGGAAACACCCTCGTTTTCCAGGCACTTGACGATCAGCTCGGCGGCTTTGCTCATCCGACACCTCCCTTAGGGGAACGATAGTGGCAGGCTAGGTGTTGGACTTTCAGCCGCCAAGCAACACGAACCTGATGAAGGAGGGCCGACGTGCCCATCGCCACCATTAACCCGGCTACCGGCGAGACAGTGAAGACCTTCACCCCGGCCACCGACCAAGAAGTCGACGCCGCGATTGCCCGTGCCTACGAACGCTTTCTCGATTACCGCCACAACACCACGTTTGCCCAGCGCGCCCAGTGGGCAAACGCGACCGCCGACCTGCTGGAGTCCGAGGCCGACGACGTCGCCGCGATGATGACGCTGGAGATGGGCAAGACGCTGAAGTCGGCCAAGGCGGAAGCGCTTAAGTGCGCCAAGGGTTTTCGTTACTACGCCGAGAACGCCGAGCAGCTGCTGGCCGACGAGCCGGCCGACGCCGAGGCGGTGGGCGCGAAGAGGGCCTACACCCGCTATCAACCGCTGGGCGTGGTGCTGGCCGTGATGCCGTGGAACTTCCCGCTGTGGCAGGCCGTGCGGTTCGCCGCGCCGGCGCTGATGGCCGGCAACGTCGGCATCCTCAAGCACGCGTCGAACGTCCCGCAGAGCGCGCTCTACCTCGCCGACGTGATCAAGCGCGGCGGCTTCCCCGAGGGGTGTTTCCAAACGCTGCTCGTCTCCTCCAGCGCGGTCGAGCGCATCCTGCGCGACCCCCGCGTCGCGGCGGCCACGCTGACCGGCAGCGAGCCGGCCGGCCAGTCGGTGGCGGCCATCGCCGGCGACGAGATCAAGCCGACCGTGCTCGAGCTCGGCGGCAGCGACCCGTTCATCGTGATGCCCTCGGCGAACCTGGACGAGGCCGCCAAGACGGCGGTCACCGCCCGGGTGCAGAACAACGGCCAGTCCTGCATCGCCGCGAAGCGCTTCATCGTGCACACCGACATCTACGACGCGTTCGTCGACAAGTTCACCAAGCAGATGGAGGCGCTGACAGTCGGCGACCCGACCGACCCGGACACCGACGTGGGCCCGCTGGCCACCGAGTCGGGCCGCGACGAGATCGCCAAGCAGGTCGACGACGCCGCCGCGGCGGGCGCCAAGATCCGGCTCGGCGGCAAGCCCATCGACCGGCCGGGGTGGTACTACCCGCCGACGGTGGTCACCGACATCACCAAGGACATGGCCCTGTACACCGAGGAGGTGTTCGGCCCGGTCGCGTCGATGTACCGGGCGGCCGACATCGACGAGGCCATCGAGATCGCCAACGCCACCACGTTCGGCCTGGGGTCCAACGCCTGGACCAACGACGAGGCCGAGCAGCAGCGCTTCATCGACGACATCGAGGCCGGCCAGGTCTTCATCAACGGGATGACGGTGTCCTATCCCGAATTGGGGTTCGGCGGCGTCAAGCGGTCCGGGTACGGACGCGAGCTCGCGGGCCTGGGCATCCGTGCGTTCGTCAACGCCAAGACCGTGTGGGTCGGGGAAACCGAGAGCGGCTCCGCGGCCGGCGACAACAAGGTCGAGTGATCGCCCGTCAGACGCCCGCCAGCGCCCGTTCGTCCTCCACCGCGAAGGTGTCCTCGAGCTGCAGCGGCGAGTAGTCGAGGTCGATCTCGCCGACGGGGCGGCCGCGGGCGCTGGAGATGGTGCCGAAGCGCCGCATCCCCTTGTCGGAGGCGTACTGCATGAACTCGTCCACCGACAGCCCGAACGGCATCGGGTCGTAGAGGGCGAAGCCTTCCTCGATCAGACGCAGGCCCAGCGGCATCAGCTCGTTCATCCGCGTTTCGAAGACGCCCCAGTTGGCGTCGTCGGCGGCGACGTGGCGCCGGCAGGTGAAGGTGCCCCACGCCATGTGCCGTCGCTCGTCGTCGCCGATGCGCCGCACCAGTTCCTGCATGCCGGGCAGGATGCCGCGTTCCACGCAGATCTTGTGCCAGCCGAAGTACCCGGTGAGCGCGAGCATGCCCTCGACCATGTGGTTGTAGGTCACCGACGCGCGCACCTGGGCGGCCGGGGACGGATCGACCGTCAACGCGTGCAGGCAGTCCGGCAGCTCCTCGTAGAAGATCGTGCGGTAGGTCGGGACGTCGTCGAGGAAGTTGTGCAGGTCCTCGGTGATGCCGACGGCGTCGAGCCACATGCGGAACACCTGGACGTGCTTGGCCTCCTCGAAGGCGAACTGCGTCAGATACATCTCGTCGCCGAGCCGGCCTTCGGCCCGCATCGCGGCCATGAACGGCTGGATGTCCTGGGTCACCGACTCCTCGCCGGCGATGAACTCGGCGCACAGCCGGGTGGCGTAGCTGCGTTCGTCGTCGGTGAGCCGCTCCCAGTCCTCGCGATCGCGGGAGAAGTCGATGTCGGCCGGATTCCAGAACTTCGCGTTGCCTCCCGCAAACAGCTTGAGCGGCAAGCTGTCCCAGTTGAGGCCGCCCTGGACCATCGAGTGGATTCGGGTGCGATTCATGTGACCTCCTCAGATCGTTTGGGGGCTGCGCTGATTGGCGGGGTTGTCGGCGCAGCCGCGAATGCGGCGGCCAGCACCGCCACGAGCCTGCGCACCGCCAGCGCCGGCTGTTCCGGGGTGGGCTCGTCGAGCCCCAGAATCGGATCCAGGCCACGCATGTAGGGCGCCAGCGCCAGGTGCGGAAAGATCAACAGCAGCAACGACAACAGCGCGTCGGTGTCGGAATCCGGGCGCAGGTCGCCGCGGACGTGCGCGTCGCGCACCAGCGGGCGCATCACTTCCAGGTAATGACGGTGGATGACGTGCTGGACGCTGACGCGGGCTTCGGTGTCGACTTCCAGGGTCGCCGCGGCGTGCAGCGCGCGTTCGTGCGGATGATCCGCGAAGTAGGCCACCCACGCGTCGAGCCAGTCGGTGAGGAAGTCGAAGAAGGGCCGGCTCGGGTCGAGCTCGCGGATGCGGTCCTCCATGTAGGCGCGCACCCGCTGGCTGCCGATGTCGGCGATGAACGCGTACAGGTCACGCTTGTCCGCGAAGTACTGGAACAGGCTGCCCTTGGCGACCCCGGCGCGGCGGGCGATGACGTTCAGGCTGCCCCGGGAGAACCCGTGGGCGCCGAACTCCGACTCCGCGGCCTCGATGATCGCGGCGCGACGAGCGGGATCGACGCGTGCCCAGGTGACCGTTGGCAATGCCCCTCCTCGTGGTGAATGACCACTGGTCATCCTACTGTGGTGCGCATCACAGTCAAGGGGTGGAGGGGGCGCCAGCCGCCGAGCGTCACGCCGGCGTGACTGTGGAATGCGAGCGTCACGCCGGCGTGGCAGTCGAAGCCGACGCCCGTCAGGGCCGCATCTGATAGGCGCCGCTGAGCGGCAGCACGTGGTCCTTCCAGATCTGGTCGTAGCGCGCGGGGTCGTGGGCGGGCCGGCGGATCATCCGCAGCGCGAAGCGGGCCTGTCCGTCCGTCGTCGCCGGCTTGTCGGACAGCTCCACGGCGTAGGTGTTGAAGTCGCGGACCAGCACGGCGAAGATCTCGTCGAGCAATCCCTCGTCGACGCCCGAGAGCCCGGCCTCCTCCAGGATGAGCTGGGCGTAGGGCACGGTCGCGAACAACTGCCCGACGGCGAACGCGAAGTCGATGTCCTTCTGCTGCGCGGCATCCGGGGTGGCGCCGGCCAGCATGTCGGCGAGCACGTCGATCTGCGAGCGCAGCAGCGCGACGTTCGGCAGGTGCCCGAAGCTGTCGAAGGGCGCGCGCCAGTCGTGGAAGCGCACCTTGCCCAAGCCGCCGGTGGGCCCCTGCGCGAACAGGAAGGCGTCGTCGGCCGCGTCGTCGCGCCGGCCGATCAACGGCAGCGCGCTGTTGGGGGCGAACAGGAAGTTGGGCATGAACTTGGCGAGCAGCCCGATGTTGATGTGGACGGTGCCCTCCAGCCTTGGCAGCAGGCCGATTTCGCGGGTCATCGCCTCGAAGATGGTGTCCTTCTCCACGCCCTTGGCGGCGATCACGTCCCACAGCGCGGTGATGACGCGTTCGCCTTCGCTGGTGATCTTCGCCTTGGTGAGCGGGCTGTACAGCAGGTAGCGACGGTCCTCGGCCGACGCGCTGCGCATGTAGTCGCACGCCCGGGTGGCCACCAGCCGCATCGCGACCAGCCGCGCATAGGCGTCGGTGAGCAGCCGCCGCACGTGGGTGAAGTCGGTGACGACGGTCCCGTACAGGATGCGGTTGGACGCGTGGGTGACCGCCTCGTACATCGCGTGGGTACACATGCCGACCGCGCCCCAGCCGAGGTTGTACTTGCAGACATTGACGGTGTTGAGTGCGGCATGGAAGGCCTCCGGGCCGCGGTGCAGGATGTCGGCCTCGGCGACCGGGTAGTCGCGCAGCGCGTAGTTGGCGACGAAGTTCTGCGAATTCACCACGTTCTTGATCAGCTCGTAGCGCTCGTGCTGCGAGTCGGCGGCGAAGAACACGTACTCGTCGGTGTCGTCGAACTTGCCGAAGGTGGAGACCATTCGCGCCACATTCGCGTTGCCGATGTAGTACTTCTCCCCGGCGGCGGTCCAGCCCCCGCCCGGCACCGGCGTCAGGTTCATGTCGGTCTGGTAGACGTCCGCGCCGTGCGTCTGCTCCGAGAGGCCGAAGGCGAACACCTCGCCGGCCTCGAGCAGCGCGGCGGCCTTGCGCTTGGCGTCGGAGTTGGCGCTCATCCAGATCGGGCCCAGACCCAGGGCGGTGACCTGGAAGGGGTACCAGTAGTTCAGCCCGTAGAAGCCGACGATCTCGGCGAACGCACTGATCCGGTAGGTGTCCCAGCGGCAATCGTCCGCTCCGTAGGCGCTCGGCGTCAGCAACGAGGCGAAGATGCGCTCCCGGCCGATGTGGTCCAAAAACTCCGAATACCACACCCGTTCGTGGTCGTCGGCCTTCAGCCGGGCCTTGCCCCGCGACTCGAAGAAGTCGACCGTCGCGGCCATGATCTCCCCCGAACGGCGGTCTGGGTACTGGCGCTGCAGGTGGTTGGGATTGAGCAACATGACGTGACTCCCAGCGGGCTCTCGACGAAGACGAGGGTGACGGTACTGCAATCGCGCGGCCGTCGGGGCGGCCGGAACAAAACGACCCTGTTGGTCGGGTGCCCGTCGCCCTAGCATCACTGGAGTGTCAGAACTCAATACCGCTCGCGGGTCCATCGATACCGCCGCACTGGGCGTGACCCTCATGCATGAGCACGTGTTCATCATGACCACCGAGATCGCCGAGAACTACCCCGAAGCGTGGGGTGACGAAGACCGGCGCGTCGCCGACGCCATCAAGCGGCTCAACGAACTGAAGGCCCGCGGCGTCGACACCATCGTCGACCTCACCGTGATCGGCCTGGGCCGCTACATCCCGCGGATCGCCCGGGTCGCGGCCGAGACCGAGCTGAATATCGTTGTGGCGACCGGTCTTTACACCTACAACGACGTGCCGATGTACTTCCACTACCTCGGCCCGGGCGGCGAGCTCGGCGGCCCGGAGATCATGACCGACATGTTCGTCCGGGACATCGAGCAGGGCATCGCCGACACCGGCATCAAAGCCGGAATCCTCAAGTGCGCGACCGACACACCCGGCGTCACGCCCGGCGTCGAGCGGGTGCTGCGTGCGGTGGCCCAGGCGCACAAGCGCACCGGGGTGCCGATCTCCACGCACACGCACGCGGGCATGCGGCGCGGCCTCGAGCAGCAACGCATCTTCGAAGAAGAGGGCGTCGACCTGAGCCGGGTGATCATCGGGCATTCCGGCGACAGCACCGACATCGGCTACCTCGAGGAGCTCATCGCCGCCGGCTCCTACCTCGGGATGGACCGCTTCGGCATCGACGCGTTCCTGCCGTTCGAGGACCGGGTGAACACCGTGGCGAAGATGTGCGAGCGCGGGCACGCCGACAAGATGGTGCTCTCGCACGACGCCAACTGTTACTTCGACGCCCTGCCCGACGAGCTGGTGTCGCAGGTGATGCCGAATTGGCACTACCTACACATTCACAACGACGTCATCCCGGCGCTCAAGGAGCGCGGCGTCACCGACGAACAGCTGCACACCATGCTGGTGGACAACCCGCGGCGCATCTTCGAGCGGCAGGGCGCGTATGAGTGAGCCGATCCCGCCGATCGGCACGCAGATTTCGGCGCTGGCCGAACTCGCTCCCGACGAGCCGGCGGTCACCTGCGACGGCATTACCCTCACCCGCGCCCAGCTCGACCGCTCGACCAACCGGCTGGCCCGCGCCTACGCCGAGCGCGGTGTGGGCGTCGGCGACTACGTGACCATGGTGCTGCCCAATTCGGTCGAATGGATCCAGGCCGCGGTGGCGTGCTGGAAGCTGGGCGCGGTACCCCAGCCGTTGTCCGCGCGGTTGCCGGACGCCGAGCTGCAGGGCTTGCTGGACCTACGGCCACCCGCCCTGCTGGTCGGGCGCAAGCATCACCAGATACCCAGCGTGCCAATGGGTTTCACGCCGAATCCGGGGCTGCCGGACGGCGCGCTGCCGGAGGCGGTGTCGCCGGTGTGGAAGGCGATGGGGTCGGGCGGCAGCACGGGCCGGCCCAAGCTGATCGAATCCGGCGGCGACAGCCGGATACCGTCGGCGATCGGCTATCCGCTGGGCGCCCAGGAGGGCGACACCACACTGGTGCCGGTGCCGCTGAGCCATAACACCGGCTTCACCACCGCGACCATCGCGTTGCTGATGCGCCATCACCTGGTGCTGATGAGCCGGTTCGACCCCGAACGGTTCCTGCGGCTGATCGCCGATCATCGCGTGACGTTTCTGACCACGGTGCCGACGATCATGCAGCGCACCCTGCCGGTCTACCAGGCCGACCCGGGCGCCTACGACCTGTCGTCCATTCGGCGGTTCTGGCACCTGGGCGCGCCCTGCCCGCCCGCCATCAAGCAGGCGTGGATCGACCTCTTGGGCGCGGAGAAAGTCTGGGAACTCTACGGCGGCACCGAATTACAGGCACTGACGTTCATCTCCGGGGACCAGTGGCTGACGCACCGCGGGTCGGTCGGCGTGGTGGTCGCCGGGGAGATGAAGGTGCTCGACGACGACGGCAACCCCTGCCCGCCCGGCGTGATCGGCGAGATCTACATGCGGCCCGGCCCCGACAGCGCCCCCACCTACCGCTACGTCGGCGCCACGGCGAAGAGCCGCGACGGCTGGGACTCGCTGGGCGATCTCGGCTATTTCGACGCCGACGGGTACCTGTACCTCTCGGACCGGCGGGTCGACATGTTCACCGTCGGCGGCCGCAACGTCTACCCCGCCGAGATCGAGAACGCGCTCTCGGCGCACCCGGATGTGTTGTCCTGTCTGGTCGTCGGCGTCCCCCACGACGACCTCGGCCAGGTGCCGTACGCGCTCGTGCACCCGATCGACGGTTCGGAGCTGGATTCCGTTGCGGTGCAAGAGTTTTTGCGTGACAACGTGGCTGGGTACAAGGTGCCGCACACCGTCGAGTTCGTCGACACCCCGCTGCGCGACGACGCCGGCAAGGCCCGACGATCGGCGGTGCGCGACCAGATCCTGGAGCGCCTGGCGGCGGCCGAGGCGAGCTGAGCCGCGGTCGTCGCGGGCCACCAAGTATCCTCCAAGCGCGCGGCCCGATCGTCAGGGCCATGCAGATCGAGCCACTGAGTACCGACCTGATCGAACGTTGCCTGCGATCGCGCCGGCCGCGGTTCTGTCCGCAGCGACGACGGCGAAGAATTCTTGGTGCCGTTCCACTACGAGCGCGGCAAGTTGCACGTCACCGTGCTAGGGCGCGATCGCGTCGGCCTCGGCATCGACGGCCTGCGCCGGTTCGCCCGGCCCCTCGCGTTTCTCCCAGCGGCGCAACGCTTCTCGACACGGCGACTCGACCAGCGCATAACTGACCGCGGCGATCGCGAAGCCGAAGATCAACGTCAACACCAGCACCGTCGGCATGCGGCCGGTGAACGGGAACGTGCCGAGCACCGGGAACACCATGGCCAGCGCCGCCAAATGCCACACGAACAGCCCGTAGGACCAGCGCCCCAGGGTCACCATCGCGGTGGTGCCCAAGATGCGGTGCGGCGTGTCCACCCGGTCCAGCACCAGCGGGGCCACCAGCGCGAAGGCCACCAGCGAGCCCATCGCCGTCTTCACCGCGAACTGCGCCGGGGTGCCGGGCACCAGGCCCTCGGGACCGGCCAGCGGCGACGCCGCGATCAGGTAGGCGACCACCGCGACGGCGGCCATCACCCCTCGCCGGCGGGCGATGCGCGCGGGCAAGCCGACCCCGCTGTGCACCCACTCGGCCAGCAGCATGCCGGCGGCGAACCAGGAGAAGAACGCCGGCGGCCAGTTCAGCGGGTTGATGCCGGACTCGCCGCCCCCGGACAAGAGAGGC
>NZ_BAAGDE010000032.1:0-68273 GCF_054660795.1 Mycobacterium sp. MUNTM1 | reverse complement strand
GGGTGCGGCCCAGCCCGACGGCGATGCCGAAGGTGAGGCCGAAAATGGCGGCCTCGATCAGCGTCAGGCGCAGCAGCGCACCCTGTGCGCGTGCCGGAGTCGGATCCGCTTGCAGCGCAGCCACACTCACGCGCCGCTGGCGCCAGCCGAGGCCGCCCAGCAGGCACAGCGCGACGAACTTGGCGGTGACCAGCCGGCCGTAGTCGGTGCTGAACAGGTCCGCCGGCTGCACACGCACCAGGGCGTTGACCACTCCGCTCACCGCCATCGCGACCCAACACCACAGCGCGATCATCGAGAACCGCCGCGCGGCCAGCCCCAGGTGGCCGCCGCCGCGCAGGGCGTGGGCCAGCAGGGCGAGCAGGCCACCGGCCCAGAGGCTGGCGGCGACCAGGTGTATCAGCAGGCCGTTGGTGGCCAGGTCGTGCGAACCGCCGGCCGACGAATGACCGGTCAGGCCAAGCGGAATCAGCGTCATCACCGACCCGGCGGTCAGCGCCGGCGTCCACGACCAGCGCAGCACCGACAGGCTTGCCAGCGTGATCACCGCGGCCATGATCGCGGTCCAGCGCCAGGCCGAGGCGTTGGTGATCAGCCCGGCCAGGGACCACATCCGCATCGGGGGGATGTCGGCGACGGGATGGCCGGACACGTCGGAGATGGTCAGCGGGACCAGCAGGGCCGAGGACACCGCCCACACCCCCGACGCCACCGTCCCGAGCCGAAGGGCCCGGTAGCCGCCGGCGTCGAGGACGCCGTTGCGCTGCGGCGGCACCAGAAACGCGGCGAACAGGAACGACCCGACCGCGAGGACGGCGGCGATCTCACCCGCGGCGCGGACGAACGGCAGCCCCAGCGTGGTCACCTGGCCCGGGTCGGGCAGGCCCGTCACGGTCAGCGCGCTGGCCAGCGAGAGCGTCCCGATGCCGGCGGCCGTGCAGCCCGCCAGTACGGCGACACCGACCAGCACCGGCCACAGCAGGGCGCGACGCTGGGTCGAGGCCTCGGCCGGGGCCTTGCCGGCCGGCGGGGCGACGGTCATCTGTCCAGGGTATGGGCGGGCTCGTCGGCTACCGAGTCTGGCCGTCCAGAAGCTCCTGGCGCGCCTTGGCCTCGCGGGCCACGAACTGATCGCGCGCGATGTGGCCGACGTAGTTGAAGTCTTGCAGGATGTCGCGCAGTTCCCGCAGGAACGCGGCGCGCCGGTCGGCCAGGTCCGGGGCCGGCGCGATCAGGTTCTGATCCTCGACCACCTGGCGCGCGGTGGCGAACAGCAGCGTCGACACCGATTCGCTGCTGCGGATCCGGGTCTGCGCCACGTACTGCCGGCCGACGCCCAACGCCAGGGCGGTCAGTTCCTTGTGCCCGATGTCCGCGGGCGCGTCCCGCAGCACGTCGGCGACGATCTCGTAGGCCTCGAAGAACACCCGCAGCATCGCATCCGCCATCAGCGGACGCTTGGCGAACAACAGCGCGTGGATCTCGTCGCCGCCGGCGGACACGTGGGCTTCCCAATTGTTGTGCCACGCCATCTCTTCGGCGATGTTGTCCCGGAAGGTCGCCGAGTCGGCGAAATAGAAGTCGAACTTCAGCAGATCGCGCAGCCGCATCGTCTGGGTCCAGAACGCCTCCATGCGGTCGCCGTCGGCGTGGCGGGCGTGGGCCAGCGCGAGTTCGACGATCGAGGTCTCCAGGAAGGCGTGGATCACCGAGTTGCGGTAGAAGGCCGCAGCGTGTTGCTCGTCGGGCGCGATGCGCCACACCGGCTCGCGGCCGCCGTCGATCCGGGTGATCGGGTGGCCGTTGGACAGCGCGTCGACCGCCGCGCGCACACCGTCCTGCGTGCGCAGCCGCAATGCGCTGGTGGACATCGGGTTTTGTTTGCGCTCCAGGTAATCCAGCGAGTCCTGCAGGGTGTGGTGCAGCTGGCCGAGCGTCAATGCCGCGCCGCGGGTGGTCAGCAGCAGCGCGCACACCAGGCTCGTCGCCGTCACCGGCGTCGCCTGCAGGATCCGCCAGGCGACCTCAAACGACATCTTCTGCAGCGCAAGCCTTTTGGCATCGGGATCCTGCGCCAGCGGGCCGTGCGGCGCGCCCAGATACTGGCGCATCGACACGGCTTCGGGGAACCGGACGTAGATCTTGCCGTAATTGCGCTCGCCCTGCGCGCGGATGAAGTTGTACAACCAGCCCAGACCCTCGGGCGTCTTCTCGCCGCCGCGGGCGTACGCGGCGTATTCCGCGGTCTCGTGCAGCTGGTCGAAGCTGATCGAGACCGGTTGCAGCAGAATGTCTTCGCTGCGGCCGTCCAGGTAGGCGTCGGCGACGTAAGCCAGCAGGCCCAGCTTCGGTGGCAGCATCTTTCCGGTGCGCGACCGGGTGCCCTCGATGGACCAGCTCAGGTTGAACCGCTTCTCGACGATGTAGCCGACGTATTCGCGCAACACGTATTTGTACAGCTGGTCGTTGCCGATGTTGCGGCGGATGAAGATGACACCGGAGCGCCGCAGCAGGGGGCCCATCGCCCCGAAGGACAGGTTGATGCCGGCGAACACGTGCACCGGCGGTAACCGGTTCTCCTGCATGGCGACCGGCACCACCGCGCCGTCGATGTAGGACCGGTGCGAGAACAACAGCACCGCCGGGTGCGCTTCCAGGCCGGCCCGCATCGCCGCCACCTGATAGCCGTCGTAGTCGATCTCGGGATCGAACCCGCGGCTGAGCATCCTGCCCAGAACCCCGACGAGGTCGACCGACGCCCGGCTCCACCCGGTGGAGAGTTCGTCGAGCATCTTTCCGGCCTCGTCGACGGTGGCGCCGGGAATCTTGGCCAGGCCCGCGCGAAACCGGTTGGAGGCCAATATCTCCGGCTTCACCAGCCGCGGTGACTTGTACTGCGGTCCGAGGATCCGGTACTCGACACGTTCCATCGCCAAGATGGCGCGCCGGATCACGAATTGGGCGAAGTCGTTCTTGTCTTCCCCGACGGTGGTGTCTTGCCATTGGCGGCGTAGCTCGGAGACGGTGGCCGCCTCACCGGCCACCACCCGTGCGCGTTGGGGGGCGCTCCGTACGATGTGTTCTTGCTGACGTTGGTTGGGGTGGTAGGGATCCCGGCCGGGAAGCAGCCCGGCCAGCTTGGCCATCCGACCGCGATCTGGCTCGGGCAGCCAGAACACCCGCACCGGCACGATCGAACGGTCCGCATCGGATTCGAGCTGTTCGGCCAGGGCCGTCATCGCCTCCGGCGGCGCGTCGAGCGCCGGCAGTTTCACCAGGTCGAATTTCGCCCCCGGCTGGCCTGCGCGCTGTTGTTCCATCCACGCCGTCACCAGTTGTATCTCGACCGGCGAGGCCATCGACGCCAATACCAGCGAGTCTCGTCCGGCAAGGACCGCGCTGCTATCCGCGGCCGGTTCGGTCACGGATGCCCTCGGGGCGGCGATTCGGGTGACTCGGCGTTGACGGCCGCGGCCTCGGCCGCGGGTCGTTGCGCCTCACCGTCTTTCAGGACGGCCTGGGATTCGTGCGGGTTTGCCTTGGGCGGCTTCGCTTTTGACGCCGCCTTCTTGGCCGGGGTCTTCTTGGCGGGGGTCTTCTTGGCCGCCGCCTTCTTGGCGGGGGTCTTCTTGGCGGGGGCCTTCTTCGCCGCCGCCTTCTTCGCCGGCGCCTTGACCCTACGGCTCTGCGCCTTGTCTGCCGCCTTCTTCTCGGCGTACAGGTCGACCTCGGGTAGTTCGCCGACGGGCCAGTTGGCCAGCGTGTCCAGGTACAGCTGACGCACTTCGGCGATCCGCTCCGGCAGCGTGTCCAGCGTCCAGTCCTGCACCGATATCGGCGGAAAGACCGCGACATCGACGGTGCCCGGGTTGATGACGGTCGAGTTCCGGGCGGCGACGAGCTCGGCGTTGCGGATCACGATCGGGACGATCGGGATGCCCGCGGCCATCGCAATCCGGAAGGGCCCCTTCTTGAACGGGCCGACCTCGGTGGTGTCGACCCGGGTGCCCTCGGGCGCGATCACGATCGAAAGTCCCCTGCGCGCACGGTCTTCGACCTCGTGCAGCATCTCCACCGCGGCGGCCTGATCGTCGCGGTCGATGAATACGCCGTCCACCAGCCTGCCCAGCGGGCCCATGACGGGGTCTTTCTGCAACTCCTTCTTGCCCACCCCGACCCAGTTGTCACGCACCAGCGCGCCGGTGATCACCGGGTCAACCTGGTTGCGGTGGTTGAAGATAAAGACCGCCGGGCGTTGCGCGGTCAGGTTCTCCCTGCCGATGACGTTGAGCTGCACGCCGGCGATCGCCAGCGACAACTGGGAGAAGTTGGAGGTGAAGAAGTTGACGCCGCGGCGCCGGTTGCGGGTCAGCACACCGATGCCCACCGCGCCGGCGGCGACCGGGAACATCGAGCCGAACCCGGCGAGCGTGCGCAGTTGGCGCCGCAATCCCACCGGGCCGCGGCTGCTGAACCGCAGGATCGGCCATCCGCGGCGCTTGGCCACCGCGGCCATCTTGCCCTCGGGATTCGTCGGCCGCGGATTTCCCACCAGATACATCAGGGCGACGTCCTCGTCGCCGTCGGCGTAGAAGTAGCTGTCCTTGAGGTCGATGTCGTGCTCGGCCGCAAAGCGTTGTACCGCAGCGGCTTTTCCCGGTCCCCACAGGATCGGCTTCTGAACGCCGCCGGTGAGCATGCCGTCCTCGGTGGTCTCGAACTTGTTGGTGAGCATGTTGGGAATGCCGAGGAAACGTGCGACCGGGTTGACCTGGATGGTCAGCGCCGACGAACTGAGCACCACGGTGTGGCCCCGAGCCATGTGCGCGCGCACCAGCTCGCGCATCTCGGGGTAGATCCGCGACTCGATCCGCTGGATGAACATCCGCTCGCCGATCTCTTCCAGGTCGTCGAGCAGCCGCCCGGTCAGCGCCGCGGCGGCCTTGCCGATCAGGTCCTCGAATTCGATGCGACCGAGGGTGTGGCTCAGGCCGGCCTGCACCATGCCGAGCAGCTCCCCCACACCCATGTCGCGGCGCAGCAGCCGCTCCTGGGTCAGGATGATCGCCGTGAACCCGGCGACCAGCGTGCCGTCCAGGTCGAAGAACGCACCGATCTTGGGGCCGGCAGGGCTGGCCATGATCTCGGCCACCGAGCCGGGCAACCGCATGTCCTGCCCCGGGGTTTCGCCCTTGTCCCCCTGCTCGTTCGAGGCGCTCACGAGCCCGCCACCGATCGGGTGGATACGGCCGACTCGGCGAACGAGGCGGGCACGGCGCGCGGTGGTGGGTCACCGGCCAGCGCCAGGATCTCGTCGAAGCCGTCCAGCAGGCATTGGGCGAACAACGCCTCGTTTCGCACCGAGGCCTTGTCGTAGCGCACGGTGATGGTGCACCAGCCGCCCCGCGAAATCAGCACCACCATCATCGCCACTCCGGGCAGTGGACCGATACCGTACTGCCGCAAGACTTTCGCGCCGGCGAGGTAGGTGTCACCCGGGAAGACCGGCACGTTGCTGGCCTGCACGTCGGAGCCGATCACCGAGCCGGTGATCCCTTCCAGCACCGCGGTCGGCAATACGCTGAGCACCGGCGCAAAAGAACCGATGATGTTCATCGCGGGCTCGTCGCGGCGCTGCGTCATCTGGGCGCGAATCTTCTTCATGCGGGAGACGGGGTCGGCGGTCCCGATGGGCGCCGCCAGGTTGACGCCGGTGAACCGGTTGCCGCCGGCGGTATCCGCTTCGGCCCGCAGGCTGACCGGCACCGCCATCGGCAGCGTGCTGATCGGCACGCCGAACGCCCGGTGGTAGCGGCGCAAGGCGCCGCAGAGCCCGGCAAGGTAGGCGTCGTTGATCGACCCGCCGCCGGCCTTGGCTGCCTTGTGCAGGTCGGCGAGCGGGATGTCGATCGCCTCGCTGCGGGTGGCCAGGCTGCGCCGCCGCAGCAACGGCGACGGCTCGGCGGCCCGGTTGAGCACCCGCACGCCCGACATGGCATACCCGACGATCCCGGACACGGTGGCCGTCGGCTCCAGGACCGCGCGCCCGGCGGCCGAGACCGCCCCGGACAGCGCGTTCATGACGCCGCCGACGACGGCGAAGGGCAGGTGGTTAATGCCCTGGCGCATCAGGTCATTCGGTGTCAGGTCTTGCGGGACGGGCAGCGGCAGCGTTGGCTTGGCCGGCGGACTGCGCTCGAGGTCATAGATCTCGGCGAACATCTGGACCCCACCCACACCGTCGGTGACGGCGTGACTGACGTGCAGCAGCGTCGCGGCCTGTCCGTCGGCCAGCCCCTCGACCAGGGTGGCCGTCCACAGCGGCCGCGAGATGTCCATCGGCGACTGCAGGATGACCTCGGCGAGATCGAATACCTCACGCAGCGTGCCGGGTTCGGACACCCGCACTCGGCGCACATGGAAATCCAGGTTGAAGTCGGGATCGACCACCCAGCGTGGCGACGCGGTCGGCAGCGTCGGCACGACGACCTTTTGCCGCAGCCGCAGCACACGTCGCGAGGCGCTTTCGAATCGGGCGCGGAATTGTTCCCAATCCGGCGTGCGGTCCAGGAGCTCCAGCGCCATGATCCCGGAACGGGTGCGGGGGTTCGCCTCTCCCCTGTGCAGTAGGTAGTCGACCGGCCCGAGCTCGTCGGACAACTTAATCGCCTCGACGGACTCAGTCATGGTCATCAGCTCGACGCGCCAACGTTGTCACCGTCGATCAAGCCTCCTGCCTTGGACCCCACCAACCCCAACGGTCTACCCAACGCTAGTCGGGTTACCGCGCTGGTGAAAGAAGCGGCAGGTACCTGGGAGCGGGCTCAGCTGGCCCTCAACTGGCGGAAGTGGCCGACATGGGCAGCGAATCCAACAGCGAGCTGACCCGCCGCCCGTAGACGACCCCGAGGAAATCGGCGACGGCGTCAGCCGCCAGCCGGGATCGAACCGTCGGGGTGATGTCGAAAGCGTGGTGCGCGTTGCCGAGTTCGGCGTGCGCCACCGTGGCCGCCCCGGCCGCGCGCAGCGCGGCGCAGAACGCGCGAGCCTGACCGCTGGGCACCAATTCGTCCTTCTCGCCGTGCAGCACGAAGAAGGGCGGTGCGTCGCTGTGCACGTAGGACACCGGCGACGCCGCCGTGAAGCGCTCGGGTTCGTCGGCGTAGCGGGCCTTCATGACGAACTGTTCGAGGAACGGCAGCATCAGCGGGTGCATGTTCTCGAAGTCGGTGAAGTCGTAGACGCCGTAATAGGGCGCCACCGCTTGCACGGTGGTGTCGGCGTCTTCGAAGCCGGGTTGGAAGGTGGGATCGTTCGGGGTGAGCGCGGCCAGGGAGGCCAGGTGGCCGCCCGCAGAACCGCCGGTGATCGCGATGAAGTCGGGGTCGCCGCCGTAGTCGGCGATGTTCTCCCGCACCCAGGCGATGGCCCTTTTCACGTCGATCAGGTGCGCGGGGAAGGTCGCGCGCGGGCTCTTGCTGTAATCGATGGAGACGCAGATCCAGCCGAGTTGGACCATGCGGCTCATCAGCGTGTAGGCCTGCGGGCGCCTGCCGTTGAGCGTCCACGCCCCGCCCGGCACCTGGATCAGCACCGGCGCCCGGCATCCGGGGGCCAGGTCATCGCGTCGCCAGATGTCGAGCAGGTGGTCGCGTGCGCTCGGGCCGTAGGAGATGTCGGAAGTCTGTGCGGCATACCGGCGGTGCGGGCCGGGGCGGCCCAGCAGGCCTCCGCGCGGGGCGCACAGCGCCCCGACGGCCGCGGGGTGACACACCTGCTCACGGAACTCGGGGCCGAAGGCCTCCACCAGCGCCGTGGTGAGGGTCTTGTCCGCCCGTTGCGCTGCCAGCGTCTTGCCGACCCGGCCGACGGACGGGTGCGAGACCCTCGACAGCGCGTGCCCGGTCACGACGTGCGGGGGAAACTCGGTGAGCAGCCAACCGGCCAAGCAGCCCAGCGCGAACGGCCCGCCGCGTAGCACCAGGTTGCCGAGGTGATAGACGTCCCGGACCTCGGCCGCCAGGCGTGCCGCCTGGGCGCCCGCCCACCCGCAGGGCGAAGACTGATCACTGGCCACGCTCATCGCAACGTCACCTCTGGAACGTTATGCACACGCCTCGTCGCGGTTAACGGCCGATGGCCGGCCGGTTTTGTACGTGTGTCGAGGGTCCTCACGATAACCGATAAGCGTGGCGTGGGAAGGGTTTTCACGCGCGTGGCGGCGCGGAATCGGATCACCGGGGTGCGGTTGGATAGACTGACCTGCACATTGCCTCCGTAGCTCAGGTGGATAGAGCAAGGGCCTTCTAATCCCTAGGTCGCACGTTCGAGTCGTGCCGGGGGCACCGGGCCGGTGTGTGACTTCGGCTGATGCTTGACAGTTGTTTCGGCTGATCCTTGACGCTCCCGATCCGAGGGAGTTGGCCAAGCGCCGAACGTTGCGAGTGACACGAAGCGGCTCTAGGTCCATGCGCGTTGCTGCCAGCGCCAGGCGCTGTCGCGCAGAAACTGCTCGAGAGTGCGCGGTGGCCGACCGAGCAGCCGCTGGACGTCATCGGTAATCGGCTGATTCTGGCCAAGCCTGGTCAACGTGTACACGGCCGCCATGAACCCGATGGCGTCCCATCCCACCCCTCGACGGCGCAGCCGGATGGCGAAGCGCATGAGCCCGGGGCGGGTGTAGGTGACCGGGTGGCCCAACACAGCGCTCAGGGCCGCGGCGACTTCGCTCATGGTCAGCGCAGCCGGTCCGGTGAGGTGATAAATGGCGTTGCGGTGTGCGGCGGGATTGCTGAGCGCCCGCGCGGCGACGTCCGCGGCGTCGCGCGCATCGAGGAAGCTGGTACGGCCACGGCCCGCCGGGATGAACAGCTCGCCCCGTTCGACGATGTCGCTGCCATGGGTGGAGATGGACCGGTGCAGGTTCTGCATGAAGAAGCCGCACCGCAGCAGCGTCCAGCTCATCGACGATGCCTTCAGCGCCGCTTCGACCTTGTAGTGCGGGATGAACGCGGCACGGTCCGCGCCGAACACCGACACGTACACCACGTGCCGGCAGCCCGCATGCTCGGCGAACTCGACGAACGGGATCACCGCGGTGCGAGCGGCACGGTTACCGGGCAACGGAAACAGCAGGAAAAGCGTGTCGACGCCGCGCAGCGTTTCCGCCCAGGTCGACCGGTCAAACAAGTCGAACCGGCACACCTGCGCCGCGCCAGCCAGCGAGTCGCGCAGCTGATCGGGGTGTCGGCTGGCCACCCGCCACGGCCCACCGGGTGGCTTCGCGCGCAAAATGTCCACCACCTCGCGGCCCACATTGCCCGACGGGCCGGTGATCAGCAGCACGGTACGAGTGAACCATGACGTGGTGGAGCCACGCCGCTCGTTCGCACGTACCCCGTCGTGCGGCTCGGGCGGCAGGCGACGCATAACTGGTAACGTATGTAGCACTGTGAGTTTCGGACCGAGCATGCCTTCACGGTGGGTAGGACGACGATCTGCGTGTGCCGTCGTTGCCGCTCTGGCTCTGGTGGCTGCTGTTCTTGGTTGCGGGGCGGTGCACGCCCAGATGGCGGCCATCTCATCCCAGTCGCAGGAGGCGACGCCCCCATCGGCCGCTGCGGAGTCGGGTCCGACACAGCTACACAGTGCGGCCGTTCCCGTTCGTCGACTTGGTGTTGGATCCACCGTGAACGACGACAAGGCTTTCAGGAATGCTGGAGTAAAGCGTGATCGGGCAACCACTTTGGCGCTTTCCACGCCGCGATCGTTCGGATCCGCGACACCCCCAGCGGTGGGAAACATTTCGCCTCAGCAGCGATTCGACACGCGCGCACGCCCGCCGGTGTCCAGTTCTGTGGTGCACAATCTTCTGATTCAATTCTGTGTTGCCCGTTGCTGATTGAGCACCTCTGCTCGTCTGCGCACAACACCGTCGCGACCGGTTAACGCTAGCCGCACTAGCTTCTCCCCGTCGTCGGCGAACTCTCGTCAGTGAAGCCTTGATCCGTCATCGACGCGCTTCACCATGTCGCGGACGCGCGTTGCCTTAAGCCCTCATTTGTTCAGCACTCCCTGCTGACCATCCGTTGTGCGCTACGTCGCAAGCGTGAATCCGATGCCACAGCATCGCCAGGTCAGACCCAGAGGCTTAACCGAAAGATTGAGATAGACATGGATTTTGGCGCGTTACCACCAGAGATCAACTCTGGACGCATCTATTCAGGGCCGGGGCCCGCAACTTTGCTCGCCGCGGCCGGCGGATGGGAATCGCTGGCCGCCGAGCTGACCGACGCCGCCAGCGGCTACCAGACCGTGACCGCGAGCCTGACCGACGAGTCCTGGCTGGGACCGGCGTCGATGACGATGGCGGCCGCGGTGTTGCCCTACATCGCGTGGATGACTGCGACCGCCGGGCAATGTGGGCAGGCGGCGACCCAGGCCACGGCCGCCGCGACAGCGTTCGAAACCGCGTACGCGATGACGGTGCCACCCCCGCTGATCGGGGCCAACCGCGCTCGGCTTCTGGCGTTGATTCAGACGAATATCTTCGGGCAGAACACGCCGGCCATCATGGTGACGGAGGCCGAATACAGCGAAATGTGGGCCCAGGACGCCACGGCGATGTACAGCTATGCGGCCACGTCAGCTTCGGCCTCGACGCTTTCGCCCATGCCATCGCCGCCGCAGACGACCACTAGTGCCGGCCTCGGCGGCCACATCGGCGCCGTCAGCCACGCGGCAGCTCACGCGGGGAGCAACACTCCGACGCAGTGGCTCTCCTCGGTGCCCCAAACCCTCCAAGGCCTCTCCACCCCGGGGTCGTCCCCGAGTTCCGGCCTGTCGCAGGCGGCGATGGGCGCCGGAGCGTCGCTGGGGTCGTCGGGAGCCTCCGCCCCACTCAGTTCACTGTCGGGTCTGACCGGCGCCTCGGGCAAGGGCGCGACCAAGAGCGCCAGCACCGGTGCGGGCGCTGCGGCGGGACTGGCCTCGGCGCTCGCTGCCGCGCCCGCAGCGGACGGAGCCACGGCCGGCCTGGCCTCCGAGGCGGCCGGGTATGGCGCCGACGGCGCCGGCCTCATCGCCGACGGCGGTGGGATCGGCATAGACCTCTACGGCCTGGACCTGGACTACCAGGGATTGGCCCTGGACGAAGCGGGCGCCGGTTCGATCTTGGGGGCCGAGGGCAGCGCCGGGATGGCGAGCATGGGAGGAGCGGGCGCAGCGACGGGCTCGGGAAACCTCGCGCCGCTGGCGGCCCTGGGTCAGGGCGCCTCGGCCAGCGTGGGCCAGGCCAGTTCGCTGAGCACACTGTCCGTGCCACCGAGTTGGGCGGCGACGGTGTCATCAGTCACCCCGCTGCATGCTCTCAACGGCGGCGCCCTGCCGGGTGGATGGGCCGCAGCACCAACGGCTGCACCGGGCACCGCCGTATCCAAGGTTCCGTTGGGCGGCATGGTCGGTCGTGAATCCGAGGGTGCAGTCCAGCGCGTCGGCCTGCGCGTCTCGCTGATTCCGCACTCCCCGGTGGCTGGGTAATGCACCGAATCGATCACCGCATCGTCCAAAGGTGTACAAGCGCTACGACTGCAAAGGAACCGCAATTGGCTAGACCCGCACCCCAACGGCCTAGGAACCCGATCGCGGGACGAAAACCGTTGACATTCACCACGAAAGCGCTGACATGCGCTGCCCTGATCGTGGCGTTCGTGACTTCGGGGCGTGCGCTTGCGGGCGCCGACCCGGGTCCAAGCGGCGGCGACCCCGGACCGTTCGGCGGTCTCAGCTGCAGCTGCAGCGAGACCGCCCCGGCCGGCACCCCGACCCAAGGACGGCAAATCCGTCGGGGAATACAGGAGGGACTTTCGGGTAGGCGGCGCGACTAGGACGTTGCTTCGACGCGGCCGGAGCCACTGCTTTGGCCAATCTTCACCCGGTCGATCGCTGACAAACCCCACTCCCGGGTACGCGGCCGGTAACGACGAATCGGCTCTGCTCCGCAGCCGTCAACGCCGGTAACTCGTAGTCCGACAACGGCCAACCCTCAGGTCAATGGAAGCTTGAGAAACGGTGTGGTGGTCGGTTGGCTGGACCCTCGTCCGGGCTCGTTGGTCAGCGCGAGCGCGGTGCTGTGCCCGAGGTTCCCGATCACCGCGGTGACGGATGGCTTGACGGTTTCGGCGCTCATGATGCCTGCCGGCCGGGGGCCGGCGGCGTCTATCAACCACATCTCGTACACCGTGCCCGAGCTGGGCGGCGGGACATTGTTCATGACGATCACGGCGGCATTTCTCTGTTGAGAGGACAGCAGGGTCACGGTGCCGCCGTCCGGAAGCTGGGCAGCGGCGGTGCGAAGGTCCGGCGCGGACAACACAGACGCGGTCGTCGACGCCGGCGGCGTCGGGCGCAGCGTCAAGGTGACTCCCGTCGCGACCACCGCGGCGATGACAGCTGCCGCTGCCGCCAAAACGGCTGTGCGCCAATAGGTATTGCGAGGCCTGACTGGCTCGATGACTTCTCCACGCACTCTGGCCCGCAGCGTCGGCGCAGGTTCCAGCCGAGTCGTTTCGGAAAGGGCTGCCATCGCCTCCCGCACCGCCTGCACCTCTGCGTAAAACGCTTCGGCGACCGACGCGGGGGCCGCGGCGACACGTCGTTCGATGTCTTCGCGCTCGCTGTCGGAGACAGCGTCCAGCGCGTATACGGTGGCCAGTTCGAGCAGCGGCGTGTCTGTGGGGTCGGTCATCAGGTTTCCAAACAACGACGTAAGGCGCGCAAGGCGTCGCGCATCCGAGACTTGATGGTCGAGGGGTTCTGCGCGAGCCGCTCAGCGACCTGGACGTAGGTCAGGCCTCGATAGTAGGCCAAATCGATGCACTCGCGTTGTGTCGCGGTGAGCGCCTGTAGGCATCCAAGTACGCGGTCACGCTCTTCCCGGGCGATGGCAGCATCCGCGACGACGTCGCGCGGGCGCTCGACATGGCTTACGCCGTAACGTGATTCGCGTTCCGTAGCGGCCTGCTCTGATCGGACTCGATCGATGGCCCGTCGGTGGGCCAGCATCAGCAGCCATGCCAGGGCGCTTCCCGCAGCCGGATCATAAGTGCCGGCGTTGCGCCAGACCTGCAGGTACAGCTCTTGGGTCGTTTCCTCGCTGTAGTTGGCATCACGAAGGATCTTGAAGACCAATCCGTACACCCGTGCGCAAGTCTGATCGTAAAGCTGCGTGAACGCATCGACGTCGTGCTTCGCGACGCGGCGCAGTAAAGCGTCGAGATCGCTGCCGGTGCGCGCCGCACTGCCCATGGCGCGATAGCGTATCGGCTTTCTCGACTGCGCCTGCCGACACGGGGACGGTGGCGCCGTCCGATGTATCCAACTCGACTCCCGTGGGCCGGTCACGCTACTTGGAGTCGCGGGAAGGTCCGACCCCGTCGGAGGAGTGACCGCGTCCGATCGCATACCCGGTATTCGGCGCCGAACTGCGCGCGGATGCTGCCCTCGCCGTCGTTGACCCATCCGCGGCGACCACGGTTCCGAATGACTCATGACCGACCGACGACGGCGGCACGAGGCCGCCCACCACGAAGGAGCCGAACACAATGAGGAACGCTCGGGCACGATCAGTCGCTGCCGCTGCCATCGCCGCAACAGCGCTGGTAGCCGGCCTATCAGCATGTTCATCGAACAAGTCAGCTTCTGAACCGACCACTGCCAGCAGCATGGCAGCACCGGCAACCACGTCTGCGACCGCCGATCCGGCAGCGGATCTGGTGGGCGCGGGCTGTGGGGACTACGCCAAACAAAACCCGACCGGCCCGGGATCGGTCGCGGGCATGGCTCAAGATCCGGTCGCCACGGCCGCCTCCAACAATCCGATGCTGACCACGTTGACGTCGGCCCTGTCGGGCAAGCTGAACCCGGAGGTCAACTTGGTCGATATCCTCAACAACGGCCAGTACACGGTTTTCGCGCCCACCAACGCCGCGTTCGACAAACTGCCGGCGGGGACCATCGACAAGCTCAAGACGGATGCCGCGATGCTCAAGAGCATTCTGACCTATCACGTGGTCCAAGGGCAGGCGAGCCCGAACAAGGTTGACGGCACCCATCCGACACTGCAGGGCGCCGACGTGAACGTGACGGGCCAGGGCAACGGTCTGAAGGTCAACGACGCGGGACTGGTGTGCGGCGGGGTGCACACCGCAAACGCGACGGTGTACATGATCGACACGGTGTTGATGCCGCCCAGCCGATAAACCTCCGAGCCCACTAACCGAAGGCAGCCGGGCTATCTGCGCCCGGCTGCCTTCGTGTCGGCCCTAATTCGACGCGTCACGCGATCCACGAGTGGTCCGGCAACGAATACCGGTCATGGTTACTCTTGCGCTGGTCGGATTCATCGGCGGCTTGATCACCGGCGTCTCGCCGTGCATTTTGCCGGTGTTGCCGGTCATTTTCTTCTCCGGCTCCCACCAACGCTCCGACCGGCATCAGCGCCGTGCACCGACTGACGGCGGCTCGGCAGCCACATCGAAAAGCCCGGAGAAACAACGGTTTCGACCGTATTGGGTGATCGGCGGCCTCGTCCTGGGCTTCAGCGCTGTCACCCTGGTCGGATCGACGTTGCTATCCCTGCTGCGTTTGCCACAAGACGCCGTCCGCTGGGCGGCTTTGGTCGCCCTGGTCGCTATCGGGCTCGGCCTTATCTTTCCCGGTTTCGAACAGCTTCTCGAAAAGCCCTTCGCACGCCTGCCGCAATGGCAAACGCGCAACTACGACAACGGGTTTGGTCTCGGCATTGCGCTGGGCGTCCTCTACGTGCCCTGCGCCGGCCCGGTCTTGGCCGCAATCATGGTGGCCGGTGCGACCGCGAGGATCGGCATCGGCACGCTCGTACTGACATGCGCCTTCGCTCTCGGCGCCGCCGTGCCGCTTCTGTTGTTCGCGCTCGCGGGTCAACAAGTGGCACAACGGGTGAGCGCCTTCCGGCGTCGACAACGTCAGCTGCGCACCGCCGCGGGAATCGTGACGATATTGCTAGCGGTCGCCCTGGTATTCAACCTGCCCGCGATGCTGCAACAGGCCGTCCCGGACTACACGCGTTCATTGCAGGACAGGATCGCGAGCGATCAACGGATACAGGAGAAACTCGACTTGGGCGGAATCGTCACTGCCGAGAATGCGCAGCTGTCGCACTGCAGCGACGGGAGCGCGCAACTCGAAAGCTGCGGCCCGGCACCCAATATCAAAGGCATCGTCGGCTGGCTCAACACACCAGGTGATCGACCGGTCGACTTGAAAAGTCTGCGCGGCAAGGTGGTGTTGATCGATTTCTGGGCCTATTCGTGCATCAATTGTCAGCGTGCCATCCCGCACGTCGTGGGCTGGTTCAACGCCTATCACGACAACCTCGAAGTCATCGGGGTGCACACCCCCGAGTACGCGTTCGAGAAGGTACCCGCCAACGTGGCCAAGGGTGCGGCAGATCTCGGTATCACCTACCCCATCGCGCTCGACAACGCCTATTCGACCTGGACCAATTACCGCAATCGTTACTGGCCCGCGGAGTATCTGATCGACGCCACCGGTACGGTGCGACACATCAAGTTCGGCGAAGGCGATTACCGCGGCACCGAGAAGCTCATCAGGCAATTGATCGCCGACGCGAACCGCGGCGTGCGCCTTCCGTCGCCGCGAGACACCGCCGACGACCCGGTCCCACCGCGACAGACCACACCCGAGACCTACTTCGGAGTCGGAAAGGTGGTCAACTACCGCGGCGTCGGCCAATACGACGAGGGCGCAACGGTATTCGACTATCCCCCAAATCTTCCCGCCGACAGCTTCGCTCTGCGTGGCCCATGGTCGCTGGACTACCAGGGCGCAACAGCCAACAGCGACGAGTCCAGCATCAGACTCAACTACCACGCGCAAAAGGTCTATCTGGTAGCCGGCGGAACGGGCACCGTCACAGTGACGCGAGGCGTACAAACCAAGACCGTGGCCGTAACCGGGCCACCGACGTCACATTTGCTGGTGGCAGACGACCACAGCGATGCCACAACGCTCGAGATACACCTCACCAAAGGCCTTGAGGCATTTTCCTTCACTTACGGTTGATCGACGCCGATCGAATCCGTTGAGCAATCCGAACCCCTTACGGCTCCGAATCACCGATGCCAGCTGCACACGGCTGACGCCGATAACCGAGGAGCGAAAACGATGAAGATGACCAACATGCCGCTGACGGCCGCGGGTTTGACCGCGGCGACAGTCGTGGGGTTCGCAGTGGCCACCGCACCGGCCGCGATGGCGTCCGACTTGGTCGGACCTGGATGCGCGGACTACGCCAATGCCCACCCCGCCGGGCCCGCCTCTGTGCAGGGCATGTCACAAGACCCCGTTGCGGTCGCCGCGTCGCACAACCCGATGCTCACCACATTGACCGCCGCGGTCTCCGGCCAGCTCAACCCGCAGGTGAACTTGGTCGACACTCTCAACAACGGCCAGTTCACGGTCTTCGCACCCACCGATGACGCATTCAACAAACTGCCGCCCGCAACGATTGACCAGCTCAAAACGAACGCCTCGATGCTGACGAGCATCCTGACCTATCACGTCGTCCAAGGCCAGCTCAGCCCGGCCAAGGTCATCGGCACGCACAAGACCCAGCAGGGCGCCGACCTGACGGTTGCCGGACAAGCCAACAACCTCACCGTCAACAACGCCGCCGTGGTGTGCGGCGGGGTGCACACCGCGAACGCGACGGTCTACATGGTCGACACCGTTCTGATGCCGCCGGCCTAGCAGGGTCTGCGCCGCGTCGCCGGAGGATCGGGTGCAACGACTGATGGCAACGGTCGCAGCGGAAAGCTCTGGGAGACAACGTCATCAGAAGCCCAATTTCAAATGCGCGACACTAGCCGGTCAAGGCCAAATATGCTTGGATTGTCGTGCCGATCGCGGTGGTGTGAGTCCGTAGCAGGTCGGCAACGGCGTTGACCAACAACAGCCCTCGGCCACCGTCGGCGGTTGGTCGACGATGGCCGCCCAGGGGATCGTCGAACCGGCCGGTATCGCTGGCCTCACATATGAGGTGGCTACCGTGCTGCCACAAGGCCAGGCGGCAGGCGCTGCTGGTGTGTTGCAGGCTGTTGGTGGCCAATTCGGTTGTGATCAGCAGTAAGTCGCTGATGCGTCTGGCGGGCAAGCCAAGCCATCTGGCATAGCCGGCAGCGAATGATCGTGCGTATTCCAGATCGGCGAAATGTTCGACCGTGTAGGTCCGTGCCGCCGGGTTGGTGGGCAGCGGCCGATAGTAGCGGGCCAACGCCTCGCCGGGCGCGTAGTGAGTGCTGTCGACCGACGCTCCGTCCTGCCAGAGCAGGGGATGGGTCGTGTGCGCGTCCGCAAGCGTTTGGGCGTCAAGCTGGGACGTACACCGCGTGCGGCGGCGAATTGATCGTCAATCATCAAATCCGTTGTACCCCGCCTCGGCCCGCGCTGCGAGCAACTCCGGTTCAAACTACTCCGCCGAGGCCCGCCCTCAAACTCAGCAGCGCGGCCCAGCTGAAGTCGCACGACGTCACGCGCGTGCCGATCATCCCCGCGAATCGGTGTGGGGCTCGGCCGCCCGGTAGGCGATAATGAACTGCGAATTGCTTTGCCGGTCAGAGGAGGTCTCGGCGATGACGGACAATCGGCCTAGCAGCGGGTTGATCGCCGAGCTCGCTGACCTTGTCAACGAAGCGCAATCCAATCCGGTCGATGTCGATCAGGCTCTCAGCGAACTGCTGGAAAGCGTGGCCCAGTTTGTACCGGGTGTTCAATACGCCGGAATCACCTTGGCGAGCCGCTCCAGCGGAATCAGCACCGCGGCCGCAACCCACCGCTATCCCGTGCTGCTCGACAAACTTCAACAACAGCACCAAGAAGGGCCTTGCCTCACCGCTGCATGGGAGCAACACGTCATCCGCATCGATGACCTTGCCTCCGAAACGCGGTGGCCGCGCTACGCCGAAGATGCAGTCGCTCAAACACCTATCCGGTCCATCATGTCGTTCGAACTCTCCGTGACCAGCGATACCTTGAGCGCACTGAACGTCTACGCCGAACAGCCACGGGCGTTCGACCATGAGTCCGTGGAGCTGGGGTTGATAGTGGCCACCCATACCGCGCTGGCGTGGAAGATGCTGCGTCGCGACGAACAATTCCGTAGCGCTCTGGCATCCCGGGACATCATCGGACAGGCCAAAGGGATCTTGATGGAACGGTTCAACCTCGACTCGGTCGCGGCGTTCAGTCTGCTGACTCGGCTTTCCCAAAAGACCAACACCAAGATCGCCGACCTCGCTCAGCGACTCATCGACGTCGAGCACCCTTCACGCCCAGGTGCAGATTAGGTCTGTGCAGCAGGGTGCGAGCTTCGTGGGCAGCTTCTCAACCAGGCCGAAGCACAACCAATCCTGTTGCAGCACAGCTGAAGCAAGACCTGGCCGGGCCCTTGCAACGAGGCGCTCCCCAGATCGAGAGGTTGATGTTCGGTAGAGAGCCGGACGCCGACCGCCTAGGTAGTCGCTACTGGCGACTACCTAGGCGGTCATTGGGTAGATCGACGACCGATGGCGCCAAACGCCGGGCCGCGGGCCGTCGATCACGTAGTACTGCGCGCTGTGCTAGACCTCGATCGTCTGGCTGACGTAGTTCTCCCAGGTGGCGATCTGGCCCGCGTCGATGAGGAGGCTTTGGTAATCCGGGTCGGCACTGAGGCTCTGCTGGATCCGGCCATAGGTCGCCCAGTCTTGAGCGCTTGTCATCAAGCCGATGGCATTGGTGCCCTGACCTCCGATCATGTTCACCAGCGCGGTGACATTCTCCGCGCCATGTTTACGGGCGAGCCCGGTCGCTCGCTTCAGCTGCTTCTGAACGTCGTCCCAGCCGACCCCTGGGTTGGGATGGACGATCGTGGTAGCGATGATGGTCATGGCTGAACCTTTCGCTGGAGGGGCGGGACCTCAATAGTTTCCGGCGCTCCTGATCGAGCCGTCTAGAGTAGCCGCCTACGCCATTTCTGCGGGGCCGGTAGAGATTGCCTACGGCGCCCGGCTGGCCTCGCAAGGAGTTTTCGAAAGACCTGTTCGCGGGGGTTTCAACCGGCCGAATTTGGGAACAGTGGTTGGCAGTGGCAAACGCGCGTAGCCGCTATCGCAGCCAGGCATGCGCTTTACTGAGCAGGGAAATCAATCGGAATGTTGTCTAGTACCAATAGAAGTTCGGCAAGCATATTCAGACAAAAACAAGCGTTAATGGCCTCGTGCCTGAATCCGCGACACAAATATATTCAAGAGTGTCCTGAATGCAATTCGATCCATGAAACGCAGAATCAGGACGACGAGTATTGCGTCCGTTGCAAAGGGAACGGAACCAGATCCGTCTGCCGTTAGTCGTAGGGCGTGCGGGAAAAGTCACGTCCGACCGCGCCCGCCAAGCCGGCAGAGAAGTCAGCGAAGATGGTTTCAGCGCATACACCCTGCCCGCCGGTGGTCGTCGCGCAGATCGCCACACCGTTGGCATCGTTCGGATATCGAGAACCGTTGCTGCCATGACGCCTCGCGTTAATGACGAGAAGCATCGAAGCGCTCGACGTCATTTCGCCGGACATCCATTCCCATCGCGTCAATGACACCAGCAAATACCCGGATACGCAGCAACCGGGTGTGCTGAACCGACAAACGGTCCGGGTCAGAGCGCCCGGCGGATACCGGGCGCTGAATTGGACGGTGTCTTTCCGGCCCCGATGTGTCAGCATTGGAGCGTGAACGCACGCCGATTATCGCGTTTGCTGGGTGTCGCGGTGGCGACAACCTGGACGGCGCCGCTGTGCCCACCGATTTCCGCGTCCGCCGCCCCGTGTCCCGACGTCGAGGTGACCTTCGCGCGCGGCACCGCCGAGCCGCCCGGCGTCGGCGGGGTCGGACAAGTATTCATCGATTCGCTGCGTTCCCAGATCGGGGGCCGGTCCCTCGGGGTGTACGCGGTCAACTACCCCGCCGGCGAGGATTTCGCCCCGTCGGCCTCGGCCGGCGCCGGCGATGCCCACGCTCACGTTCAGTCCATGGTGGCGAACTGCCCGAACACCAAATTGGTGCTCGGCGGCTATTCGCAGGGCGCGATGGTGATCGATCTGATCACCATCGCTCAGGCCTCGATCGCGGGCTTGAATCCTCAGATATTGACGGCCGACGAGGCCGACCATGTCGCGGCGCTGGCCCTGTTCGGGAATCCGTCGGCCCGGTATCTCGGGGCGCCGGTGAGCGTGGTCAGCCCGTGGTACGGCGCGAAGGCCATCGACCTGTGTGCGCCCGGCGATCCGGTGTGCACTCCGGGTGGACCCCTGGCGCTGCCGTCGCACGACGAGATGTTCTCGGCGGCGGACCTGTCCTACCAAGGGTCCGGAATGCCCGGTCAGGCGGCCGCTTTCGTGGCCGGCCACCTCTGAGTCCCCCGCAGGCAGCAACGGCTGGTGGCGCTCGTTCGGTCTTGCCCGGTTGAACGGCCCACACACCTTCGACCCGACCGAAACGCGCTGCGCCACTTGGCCTATCGAGGCTACGACGCCGGAGCATACTGCCACACCAACTCACGGCCTCCCGTCGACGCCGGGCTGCACGACAATGTGAGGCCGGTTGCGTCGTGCGTCGTCACTTCCGGAACGGAACAATGCCGGCCCGCCAGCGGTCCATCGAGGCAAGCGACACCGACACCGAGGCCGACCAGCCCGGCCGTCGCGACGGAGACCAGCATCAGCCGGGCATTTCCAATTCGTCGATCGCGGGTCCGTGCGTAGGCCCGGCACGCCATGGCCCCGGACCGTGTCGTCCTGTACCCCGTTGTCCGCATGAGGTTCTCCTAGCGTCGATGCCGAGTGGGATGCTCTTTCGAGCTGACATGAGCTTGCGGAACACGTCTTGGCGGATCCTCAACGGATCCTTGGGCGGGCCGTGCGAACGACCACTCGTGCCCGAGCCGGCGGCCGCGGCGGCCGCGGCAGCCGACAGCCGGAGCCTCGCGACGTCGCGCCGGTGACGCAGGTCACGGCCGTATTTTGGCGGTCGCCACCCAGGGCCGCAAAACGCTTGCGCTGAACCGCCGGTAATGCAGTCGGGCCATTTCCATACCTTTTGACGATCCCGCAAAATTCGAAGTCAATGCCAAAAGTTTGCGGTTTAATCTTTCTGGGAACAGCGAGTCAATACGAGCAGATGACGCTACGGGGAGATCATTACTTAGAGCGTCTTCTCTTCGAGGGGTTG
Source organism: Mycobacterium sp. MUNTM1 (assembly GCF_054660795.1). Lineage (NCBI taxonomy): Bacteria > Bacillati > Actinomycetota > Actinomycetes > Mycobacteriales > Mycobacteriaceae > Mycobacterium > Mycobacterium sp. MUNTM1. Next base: position 46,959 of record NZ_BAAGDE010000032.1, on the reverse strand, counting down.
GCGATATATGGCGTCGAATGACTGGCAGCCGGTGGTCCGCGTCGGTGAGCCGAGGTTCATAGCTGGTGTTGGCAATCGAATCAAAGTCGAAGTCAAGACGAGGGGCTGGTTGAGCCGCGACTGGCGGTGTTACTTCGGAACGCAGGTCTCTCAGCAACAACTCGATGCCCGGTACTCTTCCTATCCGTGTTGGGACGAAGTCCAGCGCATCGAGGGCTCCTGCGCAGAGCATGACGCGGAGCGGTACATCGAAATGATCGATGCCGCAATCCATTACGCCAACAACAGACTGCGTAGCGAGGCGCTGCCGGGGGCCGTTCTGCAGGGCGCGCGCATCGAGCGGCGCGGGTGTGCGGTGCGTGAGCGCCAAGCCGAACTCGATGAGCTAGCGAAGAAGTTAGCGAAACCGGAGCTGTAGCAGAGCCCGCGCATTTGGGCGGTTCAACCGAGTCGGGGCGCGATGGCGGCGCCCAGCCGGTTTGCCGGCGTCTCATCAAGCGTTTTACCAGGTTGACTCAGGTGCGTAACCATGATGTCAAATGCGGCAGATAACGTTTCTATAAACACGGCGTCACTTGTAGATTCCGATATCCGCGGCGCGGCCCGCAAAGTCTTACGCGTTTGCGCTACTCGCCGGTAACTAGATGGGTCGCCCGTGAATGGCGTTCGGCCATCGGGCGGGTCAATAGGCGCGGGGCCGCCGGCATGCAATGCCTGCAGGTTCTCGCTAATCACGCTCGCACCGGCCAACCCCGGCCTGGCGGCGCGAAGTAGTCTTACCTCGCCCGTGACGCTGCCGCCGGTGGACCGGTGAGGGCGGGCCGACCGACAGCCGATCCACGAAGCCGGAGGTGCCCGATGGCCCAGTCCGAACTCATCCTTTACCACGTCACCAGCCGCGTCGCGCTCATCACCGTCAACGATCCCGATCGGCGCAACGCGATAACGGCCGAGTCGTCGGGGTACCTGCGGGAGGCCGTCGCGCGGGCCGAAGCAGACCCCGAGGTGCACGCCGTGGTGATCACCGGGGCGGGCAAGGCGTTCTGCGCGGGCGCCGATCTCAGCGCGCTCGGCGCTGCCGGCGGCGGAGCGGCCGAGACGGGCCTGCAGCAGCTTTATGACGGTTTCATGGCCGTCGGCAGTTGCCGGCTGCCCACCATCGCCGCGGTCAACGGCGCCGCGGTGGGCGCGGGACTGAACCTGGCCCTGGCGGCCGACGTGCGCATCGCCGGACCCGCCGCCATGTTCGACGCGCGATTTCAGAAGCTGGGGCTGCACCCCGGTGGGGGCGCGACGTGGATGCTGCAGCGCGCCGTCGGCCCGCAGGTCGCCCGGGCGGCCCTGCTGTTCGGCATGCGTTTCGACGCCGACGCCGCCGTGCGGCACGGGTTGGCGCTGAGTGTGGCCGACGATCCCGTCGCCGCGGCCCTGGCACTGGCCGCCGGCCCGGCGGCGGCCCCGCGGGAAGTCGTGCTGGCGACCAAGGCCACCATGCGCGCCACCGTCAGTCCGGGGTCGCTGGACAACGAGCAGCACGAGCTCGCGATGCGCGCCGAGCTCGGGCCGCAGTCCTATTCCATCCAATCTCCGGAGTTCGCACAGCGTTTGGCCGCGGCGCAACGCCGGTAGGCAATGGCGGCCGTACCGCCACCCACGATCTACAAATCGAGCAACGCCGTTTCGGGCGACTCGATCAGATCCCTGAGCTCGCAAACGAATTGGGCGGCCTGGGCTCCGTCGGCGATGCGATGGTCGAACACACAAGTCAATGACATCGTCGGGCGTGCGACGATGTCTGCGCCCCGGACGACGGCCCGCGGCCTGATTGCACCCATGCCGAGGATGGCGGCTTCCGGATGGTTGATCACCGGAACCCCGTCGTCTGCGCCCAGCGCGCCGAAATTCGTCACGGTGAACGTCGAGCCCCGCAACTCCCCCGGCCCCAGGCTGCCCGCGCGTGCTCCGGCAATCAATTCGGCTGCGCGGCCGGCCAATTCGCGGGTGGACTTGAGGTGCGCGTCGGCGATAACCGGGACGAGCAGCCCACGCTCGGTGGCCGTGGCGATGCCCAGGTGCACCCGGTGATCGACGCGCACCTGCGGTCCCTGCGGGGAGTCGCTCCATGTCGAGTTCAACATCTCGTTGTGGCGCAGCGCGATGACCAGCAACCGCAATACGAGCACGAACGGCGTCATGTTCTCCTCCGCCGGCCGGAACCGGTCGGACAGCCGGACCAGCTCGGTGCAGTCGACCTCGACACCGACCTTGGCCGCGGGAACCTCCTTGTGCGACAGCGCCATTTTCTCCGCCATCCGGGCCTGCACGCCCCGGACCTGCCGGACGTCGACGCCGTTGCCGTTCCCGCGGGCCGCCGACAGCACGTCCTCCCGGGTGATGATCGCGCCGCCGCGGTGCTGCACCGAGTTCAGGTCCACCATCAGCTCCTTGGCCAGCTTGCGCACCGGAGGGGCCGCGAGCGGGCGGGTGCTGCGCCGGCTGGTGTCGATGCCGGAGTCGGCGCCATAGCCGACCAGTGTGGGCAACTCCGTTTCGGCCGACGGTAGGTCACCGCCCAGCGGCACCGTGTCGATCCGCAGCAGCACCGCGCCCACGTCGATCACATCGCCTTCGGCACCGTTGCGTTCGACGATCCGCCCCGGGTACGGGCTCGGGATCTCCACCTCGGCCTTGGCGGTCTCGACGGTGCACAGCACCTGGTTGAGTTCGACGTCGTCACCCACGGCGACGTGCCACTGGGTCACCGTGACTTCTTCCAGCCCCTCGCCGAGGTCGGGGACCCGGAACGACTTGACCCGTTCGTCGCTCATGGCTGTGCCAACACGCGCTCGACACAATCCAGTAGCCGGTCGGGCCCGGGTAGCCACAACTTCTCCAGCCGGGCCGGCGGATACGGGGTGTCAAACCCGCACGCGCGCAACACCGGAGCCTCCAGCTCGTAAAACAACTCCTCCTGAATTCGGGCGGCCAAACCCGCCCCGTACCCCAGGCTGCGCGGGCCCTCGTGCATCACCACGCACCGTCCGGTCCGGTGGATCGACGAGGCGACGGTGTCGAAGTCCAGTGGCACCAGGGAGCGCAGATCGATGACTTCCAGGCTCCAACCGTGTCGCCGCTGCGCCTCTGCGGCGGCACCGACCGCGGTGCCGACCAGGCTGCCGTAGGTCACCACGGTCACGTCGGTGCCCGGGCGGCGCACCATCGCCTGCCCGATCGGCGGTTCGGGCCGGGTGACGTCGACCGGGCCGCGGCCCTGATACCGGCGCTTGGGCTCCAGATACATGACCGGGTCCGGGCAGGTGATCGCGTGACGCAGCAGCCAATACGCGTCCGCCGGGCTGGACGGCACCACCACCTTCAAGCCCGCGGTGTGGGCCCAGTACGACTCGGTGGAATCCGAATGATGTTCGGCGGCACCGATTCCCCCGAACGACGGGATACGCACCGTCACCGGCATGTTGATTTCGCCGCGGGTGCGGGTGCGGTACTTGGCCAGGTGGCTGACCACCTGATCGAAAGCCGGGTAGGAAAACCCGTCGAACTGGATCTCGGGTACCGGCACGAAGCCGCGCAGCGCCAGCCCCACCGCGATCCCGATGATGGCGGACTCCGCCAGCGGCGTGTCGAAGCAGCGGCTCTCGCCGAACGCCGAGGCCAGTCCCTCGGTGACCCGGAAAACCCCGCCCTCGACCGAGACGTCCTCGCCGAATACCAGGACCCGGTCGTCGGCGGCCATCGCGTCGTGCAGGGCGCGGTTGAGCGCCTGCACCATGGTCAACGACTGCGCGCCGAGCGCGACGTCCTGCACTGCCGCGGTGAGTGTTTCGTCGTGGCTGGCCGGGCGATCAGCGAGCTGAGTCATGGACGCCTCTCAATCACTTCGGTCGAGTTCGGCGCGCAGCTGCCGCCGCTGCTCCTGTAGTCCCGGGGTGATCTCCGCGTACACCGACGTGAACACCTCGTCGATGTCGAAATCGGGTGCGTCGAACACCGCGTCGCGCAATTCGGCCCGCATCCGCTTCGCGCGCGCGGCAACCCGTTCCTCCAACCGTTCCGACCACAGGCCCTGGCCTTGCAGGTAGCTGCGGTATCGCGCGATCGGTTCCAGCGCGGACCAGTGGTCGACTTCGTCTTGCGTCCGGTATCGACTCGGGTCATCGGATGTGGTGTGCGGGGCCAGGCGGTAGGTGACCGCCTCGATCAATGTCGGTCCGCCGCCGGCGCGGGCCCGGGCGGCGGCCTCGGCCGTCACGGCGTAGCAGGCCAGCACGTCGTTGCCGTCCACCCGGATTCCGGGCATGCCGTATCCAATTGCCTTGTGCGCCAGCGATGGTGCGGCGGTCTGCTTGGATATCGGCATCGAGATCGCCCATTGGTTGTTCTGCACGAAAAACACGCAGGGCGTGGTGAACACGGCCGCGAAGTTCAGCGCCTCGTGCACGTCACCCACGCTGGTGGCGCCGTCGCCGAGGAATGCCATCGTGACCGAATCCTCGCCCAGGCGTTGGGCGGCCATCGCCGCCCCCACCGCGTGCAGGGTCTGGGTGCCGATCGGAATCGACAGCGGCGCACAGCACTTCTTGGTGAAGTCCAGGCCCCCGTGCCAGGTTCCACGCCACGCGGCCCCCACGTGTCCCGGCGGGATGCCGCGCACCAAAAATGCTCCGAGCTCCCGGTATTGGGGGAACAACCAGTCCGTCTTACGCAGGCACGCCACCGCACCGACCTGAGCGGCCTCCTGACCGTGGCAGGAGGCGAACAGCCCCAGCTCCCCTTGCCGTTTGAGGTTGACGAATTCGCCGTCCAGCTCGCGGGTGACGACCATCATCTCGTAGAGCCAACCCAGCGTCTCCGCGGGAAGCTCACGGCTGTAGCGGTCTTCGGGCGTCGGTGAGCCATCGGGCGCGACCAGCTGCACCGGCTCGAGATCGACAGTCATCGGCACCGAAGACACTGCGCCACACCGCCTCCCTCGCCGGGGTGCCGCGTGGCCGGTGAGCCACAGCGGATCCCGGCACACGGTCAGCCGGGACCTACCGCGAGCGGAGTTCGATCGCCAGTTACACGAAAGGCTTCGCTCGCCGCGACACTGACGTACCCACCATTATGCGCTCAAATGAGAAGAGACCGCGCTGATTGCGACGACGGCGCAGCGTGTCGCGCTGCGCCGCGTGTGGCCCCGCCCGGGTTCAGTCGGGGAGGGTTTCGCCCGCCCTGCGCAACGTCATCTGCGCGTGCTTGAGCACCGGCGAGTCGACCATCTGTCCCTCGAACGCGAAGACGCCGCGCTCGGAGCGCGCTGCCGTCAGCACCCGTCGTGCCCAGTCCAGCCGTTCCTCGCTGGGGCGATACGCCTCGCGCACGACCGCGATCTGGCTCGGGTGAATACACACCGTTCCGGCAAAGCCCAGCGCGACGGCGTCCTCGGCCTCGTCGCGCAGGCCGTCGAGATCCCGGATGTCCAGGTGCACCGCGTCGAGCGCAACCCGACCGAAGGTGGACGCCGTGAGCAGGGCCGTCGACCGGACGTGATGGGCGACGTCGCGGTAGCTGCCGTCGGCCTTGCGGCTGGAGCTGCCGCCGAGCGTGGCGACCAGGTCCTCGGCGCCCCACATCAGCGCCACGGTGCCCTGCGCCGCCGCGATCTCGGTGGCGAACACCGCACCGCGCGGCGTCTCCAGCAACGCGATCACCTCGCGCGGCGCCAGCGCCGTCACCTGCGCGGCCGATTCGGTCTTGGACAGCATCACGGTCGTGTACGCGGTGCCGGCGAGGGCCTCGAGGTCGCGGGGGTACTCCGCGGTATCGGCCGCGTTGATCCGCACCACGGTGCGCTCGGGATCCAGCGGTGTGTCCTGCAACGCCTTGCGCGCCGCGGGCTTGTCCGCCTCGGCCACACCGTCCTCGAGGTCGAGGATCACCACATCGGCGGCAGCGGCGGCCTTGGCGAAACGTTCGGGACGGTCGGCCGGGCAGAACAGCCAGCCCGGACCGGCGGCTTGCAGGTTCACTCGGCCTCCTCGTCGCTCGGACGCTTCTGCACCAGCGTGGTGCGCACGGCACGCGCGACCACGTCGCCATGCTGGTTACGCCCCGTGTGTTCGAGGGTGACGATGCCTTCGCCGGGCCGGCTCTTCGATTCGCGCTTGCCCGTGCACACCGTCTCGGCGTACAGGGTGTCACCGTGGAACACCGGCTTGGGGAAGGACACCTCGGAGAAGCCCAGGTTGGCCACGATGGTGCCGAGCGTCAGCTGCGACACCGACAGCCCGACCAGCGTGGAGAGGGTGAACATGGAGTTCACCAGCCGCTCGCCGCGAAAGCCGGGCTGCTCGGCGGCCCACGCCGCGTCGAGGTGCAGCGACTGGGTGTTCATGGTGAGCGTCGTGAACAAGACGTTGTCCGCCTCGGTGACCGTCCGGCCCGGACGGTGCAGGTACGTGGTGCCGATTTCGAATTCCTCAAACCACAAGCCGCGCTGGATAACTGACTTGCCACCTTGCTCCGTCATCACAGTCCCAGCGATCGCGCGATCAGCATCAACTGCACTTCGGTTGTCCCTTCGCCGATTTCGAGGATCTTGCTATCGCGGTAGTGCCGCGCCACCGGATATTCGTTCATGAAGCCGTAGCCCCCGTGGATCTGGGTCGCATCGCGGGCGTTGTCCATCGCCGCTTCCGAGGCGATCATCTTCGCGATTGCCGCCTCCTTCTTGAAGGGATTGCCCGCCAACATCTTTGCCGCCGCATCGTAGTAGGCGGTGCGCGCCACGTGGGCACGCGCCTCCATCCGCGCGATCTTGAAGCCGATCGCCTGGTTGGCGCCGATCGGCTGGCCGAACGCCTGGCGTTCCTTGGCGTACTTCACGCTTTCGTCGACGCAGCCCTGCGCCGCCCCGGTAGCCAACGCGGCGATCGCGATGCGACCCTCGTCCAGGATCGACAGGAAGCCCGAGTAGCCGGTGCCGCGGGCACCGAGCAGGTTCTCCTCCGGAACGCGGGCGTCGTCGAAGCTCAGCGGGTGGGTGTCCGATGCGTTCCAGCCGACCTTGCTGTACACCGGTTCGACGGTGAATCCCGGTGTGCCGCTGGGCACGATGATCGAGGAGATCTCTTTCTTGCCGTTCGGGGCGTTTCCGGTAACGGCGGTGACGGTGACCAGCGACGTGATGTCGGTGCCGGAGTTGGTGATGAATTGCTTGCTGCCGTTGATCACCCAATCGCCGTTGTCGAGCCGGGCCGTGGTGCGGGTCCCCCCGGCGTCCGAGCCCGCCCCGGGTTCGGTGAGCCCGAAGCCGGCGAGCGCGCGGCCGGCGGTCAGGTCCGGCAGCCACTTCTGCTTTTGCTCTTCGGTGCCGAACCGGTAGATGGGCATCGCGCCCAGGCTGGCGCCGGCCTCCAGGGTGATCGCCACCGATTGGTCGACCTTGCCCAGTTCCTCGAGCGCCAGCGACAGCGCGAAGTAGTCGCCGCCCATGCCGCCGTACTCCTCGGGGAAGGGCAGGCCGAACAGGCCCATCTCCCCCATCTTCGCCACGACTTCGTACGGGAAACTGTGCTCCTCGTCGTGCTTGGCCGACACCGGAGCGACCACGGTGCGCGCGAACTCGGCGACCGTGTCGCGAAGATCCTGATACTCCTTGGGTAACGCCCCCGCGGTAATGGATGTGGTCATGATGCGTCCTTACTCGAATCGGCTGCCGCGCTGGATTCTTCGGGTACCAGCCGGGCCAGCACCTGGTCCACCGTCACCTGATCGCCGACACAGACCAACACCTCCACCTGTCCGGAAACCGGTGCGGCAAGCGAATGTTCCATTTTCATCGCCTCGACGACGACCACCACGTCGCCCTCGGAAACGTCGGCGCCCGAGGCTGCCTGAACCGCGATCACGCTGCCCGGCATCGGGCTGACGATCTCGGCCCGCTGGGCGCCCGCGGTGCGGTGGATCTTGTTCTCCTCGGCCTCACGCAGGTGCCAGGTTCCCCGCTCGTCGGCGATCCACAGGTGTCGGTCGGCTTCGGCCCAACGGTAGTCCCGGCGCACCCCGTCCAGAATCGCGCTCATCCGCGTCGCCTCGACTTGCACTGCGGCCGAAACGGTTTCACCATCGCCGACCTGCACCGTCGCCGCGTCGGGCAGTCCTCGCACCGAGACCGTCTCACTGCGCAGCGGGGTGCGCATGTCGGTGCGGACCGGGGCCGGGCTACCGCCGACCCGCCATCCCGTCGGCGCGGCCCATGGGTTGCCCGCGAAGCGGCGTGCCCGGGAGGCCAGGGCCGATTGCCGATAGAGGCCGGCCGCCGCCAGCACGTCATCGGGGGCCGGCAGCGGGGCGAAGTCCGCCAGCCGCTCGTCCAGCAGCGCGGTGTCCAGGTCGCCGGCTCGCACCCGCTCGTCGGCGAGTAGGAACCGGAGGAATTCGATGTTGGTCTGGATGCCCAGGATGGCGGTTCGGCTCAGCGCCCGGTCCAGTGTCGCCAGCGCCTCGGCGCGGTCGCTGCCGTGGGCGATCACCTTGCTCAGCATCGGGTCGTAGTCGCTGCCGACCAGAGTGCCGGCCAGCAGCGAGGAGTCGACCCGCACACCGTCACCGGACGGCTCGGACACCTGCAGCACCCGCCCGCCGGTCGGCAGGAAGCCCCGCGCCGGATCCTCGGCGTACACCCGGGCCTCGATCGCGTGGCCGCGAAGTTCGATGTCGTCCTGGGCGAACCCCAGCTTCTCGCCGGCGGCCACCCGCAGCTGCCACTCGACCAGGTCCAGCCCGGTGACCGCCTCGGTGACCGGGTGCTCGACCTGCAGGCGGGTGTTCATCTCCATGAAGAAGAACTCGTCGGGCCGGTCCGCGGAGACGATGAACTCGACCGTGCCCGCACCAACGTAATCGACGCTGCGCGCGGTGTTGCAGGCGGCCGCCCCGATGCGCGCGCGCGTCGCCTCGTCGAGCAGCGGCGACGGCGCCTCCTCGATCACCTTCTGGTGACGGCGCTGCAGGCTGCACTCGCGCTCGCCGAGGTGCACGACGTTGCCGTGTGTATCGGCCAGCACCTGAACCTCGATGTGCCTGGGCCGCAACACGAATCGCTCCAAAAAGAGCGTGTCGTCGCCGAACGATGAGGCGGCCTCGCGCCGCGCGCCCACCAGCGCCTCGCGCAGCCTGCCGGGTTCTTCCACCAGCCGCATGCCCTTGCCGCCGCCCCCGGCGGACGGCTTGATCAGTACCGGGTATCCGACCTCGTCCGCGGCCGCGACCAGTTCGTCATCGCTCAGCCCGGGCTTGGCCACACCGGGCACCACCGGGACGTCGAAGGCGGCGACGGCGTTCTTGGCGGTGATCTTGTCGCCCATCACCTGGATCGCCTGTGCCGGCGGCCCAAGGAACACCACCCCGGCCCGCTCGCAGGCCGCGGCGAAATCGGCGTTCTCGGAGAGGAATCCGTACCCGGGGTGGACCGCTTGGGATCCGGTGCGCGCGGCCGCCCCGACAACCTTGTCGATATTCAGGTAGCTTTCGCGCGCCGCGGCGGGCCCGAGTCGCACCGCTTCGTCGGCCTCGAGCACGTGCCGCGCGCCGGCGTCGGGGTCGCTGTAGACGGCGACCGAGCGGATGCCCAGCCGACGCAGGGTCCGGATCACGCGCACGGCGATCTCGCCGCGGTTGGCCACTAGTACGGTCTGAAACACTGCACTCACATCCGAAAGACGCCGTAGGAGACGGGTTCCAGCGGTGCTTGGGCGCACACCGAAAGAGCCAGCCCGACAAAGGTTCTGGTGTCAGCGGGGTCAATGATCCCGTCGTCCCACAGCCGGGCCGTGGAGTAGTAAGGGTTGCCCTGGCTTTCGTACTGCTCGCGGATGGGCGCCTTGAACGCCTCTTCCTCGTCGGCCGACCACGGCTTGCCCGCGCCGGCGAGTTGCTCGCCACGCACGGTGGCCAGCACCGAAGCGGCCTGTTCGCCGCCCATCACCGAGATGCGGGCGTTGGGCCACATCCACAGGAAGCGTGGCGAATACGCCCGGCCGCACATCGAATAGTTGCCCGCCCCATAGGAACCGCCGATCACCACGGTCAGCTTCGGCACCCGCGCACAGGCGACGGCGGTGACCATCTTGGCGCCGTGCTTGGCGATGCCGCCGGCCTCGTAGTCGCGGCCGACCATGAAGCCGGCGATGTTCTGCAAGAACAGCAACGGGATCCTGCGCTTGTCGCACAGCTCGATGAAATGCGCACCCTTCAAAGCGGATTCGCTGAAAAGCACGCCGTTGTTGGCCACGATGCCAACCGGGTGGCCGTGAATGTGGGCGAACGCGGTCACCAGCGTCTTGCCGTAATTGGCCTTGAATTCGCTGAATTCGCCGCCGTCGACCAGCCGCACGATCACCTCGTGCACATCGTAGGGCACCCGCGGGTCGGGCGGCACCACGTCGTAGAGCTCCGTCTGGGCGCAGGTGGGCGCGACCGGAGACCGCACCTCCCACGGGGCAGGCTCGCGCGGGCCGAACGTGGCCGCGATCGCGCGGACGATCCGCAACGCGTGCTCGTCGTCTTCGGCGAGATGGTCGGTGACACCGGACACCCGGGAATGCAGGTCGCCACCGCCGAGGTCTTCGGCCGACACGATCTCCCCGGTGGCCGCCTTGACCAGGGGCGGGCCTCCCAAAAAGATCGTGCCCTGCTCCCGCACGATGACGGCCTCGTCGCTCATCGCGGGCACGTAGGCGCCGCCGGCCGTGCACGAACCGAGCACGGCGGCCACTTGCGGAATCTCCTTGGCGCTCATGGTCGCCTGGTTGTAGAAGATGCGACCGAAGTGCTCGCGGTCGGGAAAGACCTCGTCCTGCCGGGGCAGGAACGCGCCGCCGGAGTCCACCAGGTAGATGCACGGTAGCCGATTCTGCAGTGCCACCTCCTGGGCGCGCAGATGCTTTTTGACCGTCATCGGGTAGTAGGTGCCGCCCTTGACCGTCGCGTCGTTGGCGACGATCACGCACTCGCGATCCGACACGCGGCCGATCCCGGTGATGATCCCGGCTCCGGGAGATTCGTCGCCATACATGCCGTCCGCGGCCAGCGGGGAAAGTTCGAGAAAAGGGCTGCCCGGGTCCAGTAGGCGGTCCACCCGTTCGCGGGGCAACAGCTTGCCGCGGCTGACGTGACGCTCCCGTGCGCGTTCGTTTCCACCCAACGCCGCCGCCGCGAGCTTGGCGTTCAACTCGCCCACCAGCCGACGGTGCTCGTCGGAGAACGACGCCTCGGCCTTGGCGGGTGAGGTCACCACGTTGTCCATCGCCGCAGCAGCCTCCTTGCCGTCGTGCGGTCGGGCCTTTTGAGTTAATGCTCATTAACTCAAGGGCCGAGAATACCATTGCCGTCGTCGCCGGTCCAGGGAGGACCACGGTCGGTGCACGGCGCGAGTTAATCGCGAATAACTCGTGCTACGTTAGGGCCAGTTGACCAGACGGAGGTCCGTCATGACAGCTTCCGCCTCCGAGGGCCAGGCCGGTCCCGCTGACGCTCCAAATCGCCGGAGCCAGTTGAAGTCCGACCGCCGGCTACAACTGCTGTCCGCCGCCGAGCGGTTGTTCGCCGAGCGCGGGTTCCTGGCGGTGCGGCTGGAAGACATCGGTGCGGCCGCCGGGGTCAGCGGACCGGCCATCTACCGGCACTTTCCGAACAAGGAGTCGCTGCTGGTCGAATTGCTGGTGGGCATCAGCACGCGACTGCTCGCCGGCGCCCGACGGGTGCAGACCGAGAGCGCCGACGCGGCCGCGGCCCTGGACGGGCTGATCGATTTCCATCTGGACTTTGTGTTCGACGAGCCCGACCTGATTCGCATCCAGGATCGCGACCTCGCGTACCTGCCCGCGTCCGCCGAAAAACAGGTGCGCAAATCACAGCGTCAATACGTCGAGGTCTGGGTGGGGGTGCTGCGCGAGCTGAATCCGGCGCTGGCCGAGGCCGACGCCCGGCTGGCCGCGCACGCCGTGTTCGGTCTGCTGAATTCGACACCGCACAGCATGAAGTCCGCCGATAATTCGCGTAGCAAGACCGTCCGCGCGTCGAGGTCGCGCGCCGTCATGCGGGCAATGACGGTGGCCGCGCTCGCGGCCGGAAATCACTGCCCCTGAGCGCCCCGTCACAAGGTGACTCAGGGTTTTAACACCGAGCCCAGGTACCCTGCAAGCCATGAGGTGGACATGAACGATTCACGTCCCACCGAGCGGTTTCCTACATCGCAGCCGGGGCCACAGCAACCGAGGTATGCGCCGCCCGCCGATCCCGCGTACGCCGACCAGATGCCCTACGCGCAGAGCTATGGCGGGGCGGCGTCGCCCTGGGCGCCCACCCCGAACGAGGCGAACACCACCAAGGAGCTGCCGGCGTACTGGCAGCAGGACCTGCCGCCGTCGGGCGACCTCCCGGCGGGCATGGCTCCCCCGCCGCCCGACGGCCCGAAATCGTCGCGGTGGTTGTGGCTCGGCGCCGGCGCGGCGGTCCTGCTGGTCGTCGCATTGGTGATAGCGCTGGTGCTGGCGAACGACGCGATCAAGACCCAGACCGCCGTCCCGCCGTTGCCGGCGATGCCGGAGACGACCCCGGAGACGACGACATCGCCCCACCGGTCGCCGTCGCTCATCCCGGCCCCGATACCGCCGACCAGCGGCCCCGAGCTGCCGTCGGAGACGACGGGGCCGGCCACGATGCAGGACGTCGTCTACACCGTCTCGGGTGAGGGCCGCGCGATCAGCATCATGTACATCGATACCGGCGGGCTGATCCAGACCGAATTCAACGTCGCGCTGCCGTGGAGCAAGGAAGTCAGCCTGTCGAAGTCGGCCAACCACCCGCCCAACGTCACGATCGTCAACATCGGCCACAGCGTGACCTGCACGCTCACCATCGACGGGGTTCAGGTCAGCAAGCGCGTCGGCGGCGGCCTGACCATTTGCGACGCTCGCGGCTAGGTGCTGCCTCCAGCCGGCTCGGCCGCGGGTTCGGGCACCGCGGCGCCACGCGCCGGAACCCGCACCGCCAGCATCGCCAGCAATCCGGCGATCAGCACCAGCGAAATGCCGCCCAGGCCGGCCCGCACCGCGCCGAAGACGTCGACGAACACCGAGAACAGCCACGGCGCCACGAACGCCACGGCCCGCCCGGTCATGGTGTAGAGGCCGAACGCGACGCCTTCCCGGCCGTGCTTGGCCATGTGCAGCAGCAAGGCGCGCGACGACGACTGCGACGGCCCGATGAACATGCACAGCAGCAGCCCGCACACCCAGAAGGCCACCGGCCCGGACAGCGCCATCAGGGTCAGGCCCAGGACGACGATCGCGAACAGTGACGCCACGATGACCGGCTTCGATCCGACGCGGTGGTCGACGAACCCACCGAGCACCGCGCCCACCGCGGCGACCACGCTGGCCGCGACCCCGAAGATCAGCACGTTGGCCTGCGAGATGCCATAGACGTTGACGCCGAGCACCGCGCCGAACGCGAAGATCGCCGCCAGCCCGTCCCGGAAGAGCGCGCTGGCGAACAGAAAGTACACCAGGTTGCGGTCGCGTCGCCATTCCGCGCTGACCTCGGTCCACAGCTTGCGGTATCCACCCAGCATGCTCGTCGGCTGGTAGCCCTCCGACGACTCCGTCAGCCGGTGCGCGACGAACAGCAGGGGAAGCGCCAGCACCGCGAACCAGATCGCGGCCACCACCATCGCCTCACGGACATAGAGCCCGTCCCGCAAGGGAATTCGCAGCAGGCCACGCGTCGCGTCGGGCCCCTTGCCGGATCCGGAGATAAAGCCGGTGTAGATCACCAGCAGCAGCAGAACGCTTCCGACATATCCGGCCGCCCAGCCGAATCCGGATATTCGCCCGGCCGTCTGCGGCGTCGAGAGCTGGCGCAGCATGGCGTTGTAGGGGACGCTGGCCAAGTCGCCGCAGGCCGCCGTCGCCCCGAGCAGCACCAGCCCTGCCCACAGATAGCCGGGGCTGTCGCGGATGAAGAACATCAGGCAGGTCAGCGTCACCGCCGTGGCGGTCAGCACACTCAGCGCCACCCGCCTGCGGTGCGGGGACTCCACCCACACGCCGACGGCCGGCGCGAGCACGGCGACGGTCAGCCCGGCGACGGCCGCCGCGCGGCCCAACCAGCTCGCCGGCGTGGTGGGGCCGGGTATCCCCACCCCGACGCTGCTGGTCAGGTAGACGGCGAAGACAAAGGTCGCCACGATCGCGTTCAGGCCGGTCGAGCCGCAGTCCCACAGCGCCCACGCCACCACCCGCGATCGCACGGGGCTGACGGAAGGCGACTCCGGCTGGCTCATTCCCGGCACTCTATAGGCGCCCGCGATCGGCTGCGGGCGCCATTTCGCCCGCTGTCTACGATTGGGCGCATGCCGCTACCCGCTCCAAGCCCCGAGGTGCGCGCCGTTGTGACCGGAGCGTCGCAGAACATCGGTGAAGCGCTGGCCACCGAACTCGCCGCACGCGGACACCACCTGATCGTCACCGCGCGCCGCGAGGACCTGCTCAAGGGCCTGGCCGCCCACCTGACCGACAGGTACGGCGTCATCGTCGACGTGCGCCCCGCCGACCTGGCCGACCCGGGCGAACGCGCGAAGCTGTGCGACGAGCTGGCCGCCCGCCCGATCTCGATCCTGTGCGCCAACGCGGGCACCGCGACGTTCGGTCCGGTCGCCACGCTCGATCCGGCCGGCGAAAAGGCCCAGCTTCAACTCAATGTCCTTGGTGTGCATGACCTTACGTTGGCGGTGCTGCCGGGCATGGTCGAGCGTAGGTCCGGCGGGATCCTGATTTCCGGTTCGGCGGCGGGCAATTCGCCGATCCCCTACAACGCCACCTACGCGGCCACCAAGGCGTTCGCGAACACCTTCAGCGAATCGTTGCGCGGCGAGTTGCGCGGGTCCGGTGTCAACGTGACGCTGCTGGCGCCGGGCCCGGTGCGGACCGACCTGCCCGACGACACCGAGGCCTCGATCGTCGAGCGGCTGGTGCCGGACTTCCTGTGGATCTCGACCGAGCACACCGCGCGGGTGTCGCTGGATGCGTTGGCGCGCAACAAGATGCGCGTCGTTCCGGGACTGACGTCGAAGGCCATGTCGGTGGCCAGCGGGTACGGGCCGCGCGCCATCGTGGCGCCGATCGTCGGCGCGTTCTACAAGAAGCTGGGCGGCGGGTAGGGATTACTTCCGGCGCCGGCCGGAACTACCGAAGATGCTTTTGACCGCTTCGCGTATCGCGGTGTTGATCCCGCTTTTCACCGTCGGGTTCTGCAGCACTTCCTCCCACATGGAGGGCCCCTTCGCACCCTTCGGCTCCGCCGGTTCCGGCATCGGCGGTACCGGCTCATTCGGCGGGACCGGGGGGTAGCCGGACTGGGCCTGTGGTGGCTGCGGCGCGGGTTGAGCCTGCGGCGGCTGCGGGGCGGCCTGCGGCTGCGCGGGCTGGGGAGCCGTCTGGCCGTATTTGTCCTGCAGCGGACTCTTTTTCGCTGCGGCCTCGATGTCCCCGTTGCCGATCGACGCCATCAACGAGCGCGGCACCCGCATCCGGGTCCACGCGACCGGCGTCGGTGCGCCCCTCTCCGACAGCACGGTGACCACCGCCTCGCCGATTCCCAGCGACGTCAACGCCGACTCCAGGTCGTACACATCGGTTTTCGGGTAGGTGCGGACGGTCCTGCTGAGCGCCTTCTGGTCGTCGGGGGTGAACGCGCGCAGCGCGTGCTGAATTCGGGCGCCCAACTGCGAGAGGATGTCGTTGGGAATGTCCGTGGGCAGCTGGGTGCAGAAGAACACCCCGACGCCCTTCGACCGGATCAGCTTGACGGTCTGTTCGACCTGTTCGAGGAAGGCCTTGGACGCGTCGGCGAACAACAGGTGGGCCTCGTCGAAGAAGAACACCAGCTTCGGCCTGTCCACGTCGCCGACCTCCGGCAGCTGGGTGTACAGGTCGGCGAGTAGCCACATCAGGAAGGTGGAGAAGATGACCGGACGCACCGACTGACCGGTGAACTCCAGCAGCGAAATGATGCCCTGGCCCTGGTCGTTGTTGCGCAGCAGATCGTTCGGGTCGAGCTTGGGTTCGCCGAAGAACGTGTCCCCGCCCTCGGCATCGAGGTTCACCAGCGCCCGCAGGATCACGCCCGCCGTCGTCGCCGACACGCCACCCAAGGATTTCAGGGCCTCCTTGCCCTCGTCGCTGGTGAGGTAGCCGATGGCGCTGCGCAGATCGTCCGTGGTGACCAGCCGGCGGTTCTGGTCCTTGGCCCAATGGAAGATCAGCCCCAGCGTCGACTCTTGGGTAGCGTTGAGCCCCAGAACTTTTGACAGCAGGACGGGACCGAAGCTGTCGACCGTCGCGCGGATCGGCACGCCGATTCCCTTGGTGCCCAACGACAAGAACTCGACCGGAAACCCGGTCGGCTCCCAGTTGTCGCCGGTGTCCTTGGCCCGTGCGTCGGTCTTCTCGTTGCCTTCGCCGGGTCTGGACAGCCCGGACAGGTCGCCTTTCACGTCGGCCATCAGCACCGGGACACCCGCGGCGCTGAGCTGCTCGGCGATCAGTTGCAGCGTCTTGGTCTTGCCGGTTCCGGTGGCCCCGGCCACCAGGCCGTGCCTGTTGATGGTGGCCAACGGGATACGGATCTGAGCCGCCGGATCGGCCGCGCCGTCGATGACGACCGTGCCCAACTCCAGGGCCTGGCCGTCAACGGCGTAACCATCGGCGATCCGCGTCGCGGCCGTGGCCGCTGAATCGGTGCTCATCGTGCTGCGCCCCTCTTCCGGTGATGATTCGGCATGCAGTTCGACAACGCTCACCCTACTTCTCCAGCTCATCCGGGGGCGAGGTCCGGCGCGGGCGCCACTAGTCTGAGCGCTGTGCGAGACGAATTGGTGTGGATCGACTGCGAGATGACCGGGCTTGATCTGGGCTCGGACAAGCTGATTGAGATCGCGGCGCTGGTGACCGACGCCGATTTGAACGTTCTCGGCGACGGAGTCGACGTGGTGATCCATGCCGACGATGCCGCGCTCGCGGCGATGGGCGACGTGGTCAGCGAAATGCATTCGCGCTCCGGGCTGACCGACGCCGTGCGGACGTCCACCGTCGACCTGGCGACCGCCGAGGCGATGGTGCTGGATTACATCCGCGAACACGTCAAGCAGCCCAAGACCGCCCCGCTGGCCGGCAACTCCATCGCTACCGACCGCGCCTTCCTCGTGCGAGACATGCCCGCCCTGGACTCGTTCCTGCACTACCGCATGATCGATGTGAGCTCGATCAAAGAGCTGTGCCGGCGCTGGTACCCGCGCATCTACTTCGGTCAGCCCGTGAAGGGCCTGGCCCACCGGGCGCTGGCCGACATCCACGAATCGATCCGCGAGCTGCAGTTCTACCGGCGCACCGCGTTCGTCGCACCGCCGGGGCCGTCTACCAGCGAAATCGAGGCGGTGGTCACCGCGCTTGACGGCGGAAAGGACGCACCGGGACCAAGCGATTCGGCCAGCGCGCCGCCAACCGGCTAGTATCGACGTCGCCGCTCGTTGACCGTCATCGTGCGAGGTCGGCTTGCGGCCGTGGTGGGTGTAGTTCAGTTGGTAGAGCGTCAGGTTGTGATCCTGAATGTCGCGGGTTCGAGTCCCGTCACTCACCCCACTGGTCGGGGAGCATCACCGCTCCCCGACCTTGGTGTTACCGTCTCCGGGCAAACGCAGACGCACCCGTGAGTGAAATGTAGTGAACAGCCAACGTCCCTCCCCGCCGCGAGCCCTCCGGGCCGCGGCCGTCGCGGCGGTTGCGCTGTTGCTCGCGGGCTGCGGCGGGTCGAGCCACACCACGATGACCGTCACGTCGACGGTGCCGGCTGAGACCAAAACGGTGACAAAGACCGTCGCCCCGCCGCCCCCTCCCGGCCCCAAGACCTCGATCGAGAACAACGGCACGTTCATCGTCAACAAGGACATCGCGCCGGGCACCTATCGCACCGATGGCGGCAAGTCGGGGTGCTACTGGGCCAGGCTGCGCAGTTTCAACACCAACGACGTCATCGACAACAACGTGGGCGACGGCCAGCAGGTGGTCCGGATCTTGCCGACCGACGCCGCGTTCATGACGCGCAGTTGCGGGACCTGGCAGAAGATCGACTGACGCCGTCAGGTGTTGGCGTTGCCCGCTTTCCACTGCGCCCAGGGGATGTTCCAGTCGCCCAGCCCCTCGATGCCCGGCAGCGTCGGCCCCACCGTGTGCACCACCTCGACGATGTCGCCGCTCTTGCTGTGGTCGTAGAACCACTCGGCGTTGCTCGGACTCACGTTCAGGCACCCGTGGCTGGTATTGGTGTGGCCCTGGGCGCCCACCGACCACGGCGCGGAGTGCACGAAGACGCCGCTGTAGGACATCTGGGTGGCCCAGTCGACTTCGGTGCGATATCCGTTGGGCGAGTTGACCGGAACGCCGTAGGTCGAGGAATCCATGATGATGTGCTTGAACCGCGCCCCAATGATGTAGACGCCGTTGGCCGTTGGGGTGCTGTCCTTGCCCATCGACGTCGGCATGGTCTTGACGACATCACCGTTGACCCGCACCGTGACCGTCTTCGTGGTGTCGTCGGCCGTCGAGATCACCTCGTCACCGATGGTGAAGTGCGTCTTGACGTTGTCCTCGCCGAACATCCCGTCGCCCAGGTCCACCCCGTAGGTGTTGACCGCCACGTCGATGGTGGTTCCCGACTTCCAGAAACGCTCTGGGCGCCAACGCACTTCGCGGTTGTTGAGCCAATAGAACGCGCCCTCGACCGGGGGGTTGGTGGTGACGGTGATGGCCTTCTGGGCGGCCGCACGGTTCGCGATGTTCTCGTCGAAGCGGATCGCCACGGGCTCACCGATGCCCACCACGTCGCCGTCGGCCGGGCTGATGTAGGGCATGGTCAGGTGCGCCGGTGAACTGGTCTCGAAGGTCATCTGCTTGCTGGCCGCGCCGCCCAGGCCGGTCGCCTTCGCGTTCAGCGTGTAGCGCCTGTTGTAGCCGAGCTGCTCGGTGGTCGACCAGCGCAGCCCGTCGGGACTGAGCTGCCCACTGATCGACTTACCGTTCTCGTTGACCATGGTGACCGACGCGAGCACCCCGTCGGCGACGGTCACCGTGACCGGCGCATCCACCGTCACGCCGACGGCGCCATCGGTCACCGAGGCGGTGAGTTTGGGGACCAGCAGGTCGGCCAGCGGGGTGCCCTTGTCGAAGATCACCTTCGCCGGTGCCGCCGCGTGATTGCCGTTACAGGCGGCACCGAAGACAGCAATCGGAACCATCGCGGCCACCAGCCACGATCGTCGTCTCCGCAACTGCGTCATCCAGTGACCTTCCGTATGAATCTCCAGTTGGTCACCGCTGACCAGCGAGGTAGCTGCAGGCATTCTAATGGCTCTTGCCGACACTCCATGCCCATGCGAGTCGGGGCTGCCGATCGGTGTCACCACCGCAATGAATTCGTCATTCAGGCCGGCCCCGGGCCCCGCCCCGGGGAGATCAGGCCGGCGAGCCGACTTCGTCGCGCAGCTGCGCCTCGACCCTGTCGCGGGTGCTGACGGCCTCGACGCGCGCGAGCTTGACGATCGCCGCGGTCATCACCAGCGCGGCCGCCACCAGGGCGATCATCCCCGCGTGGCCCGTGTTCAACGTCTCGCCGAGCACGACGACGCCGAGCACCGCCCCCACCACCGGCTGCGACATCTGCAGGGTCGGCATCGACGCGGTCAGCGGACCCGCCCGAAACGCCGACTGGCTCCACACGACGCCGCCCACCGCGACCAGAATGCACGCGTACAGCTCGGGGGTCCGGGCCACCGCGCCCGCGCCGTCGCCAAGCCGGGCGACGACCTCCTTGGCGAGCACCGCAAAGACGCCCCACAGCGACCCCGACGCGAAGGCGAACAGCGCCGCGGCCGTCGCGCCACCCCGGATCCGGCCGGCGACCACGCAGCCGACCAGGAGCGGCCCCAGCACGACGGCCACGACGGCCCAGGTTCGCAGCGAGGCGCCCGGACGACCGGCCTCCGGGTTGCCGACGACCACGACCACGATCACTGCGGCCGTCAGCAGGGCGGCCCACACCCATTCGCCGCCAGTCACGGCGCGGTGCGAAAACCAGGCGTTGATCGGCAGCGCGAACAGCACCGAGGACATCAACAGCGCCTGCACCATCAGCACCGAGCCCTCGCCCAGCGCCGCGGCCTGTAACGCGATGCTCGCGACCAAAAGCACTGCGCCCCACCACCACCGCTGGTTGCGCAGCAGGCCGGCGAACAATTCGACGGGGCCTACCGACCGGTCGGCGATGCAGTGCGCGGCCCGTTGCTGCAGCACATCACCGCTCGCCACGCACAGCGCGGAGCTCAATGCCAGCAGTGCGGCGATATTCGCTTGAGCCATCAGGGTTTCCGTATCAACTTCGACCGGGCGCGGCTCTGGTGGACCACCTTCTGGCCACGGGCATCCTGGGCGCATCGGCTGCCCAGCGGCGCCGGCCCACCGCGACGGCCTCGTCCTGCCCCGTCGCGGACCGGTCCCGCAACAACGCCGACCACCGGGGAGCCCACCACGTCCAGCGGCCAAGCAGGTGAATGAAGGCCGGCACCAAGACCATCCGCACCAACGTGGCGTCCACCAGCACACCGAGCGTGAGGCCCAGGCCCAGCATTCGCATGAACGACACGTGCGCGGGGATCAGCGCGGCGAAGGAAATCGACATCACCACCGCGGCGGTGGTGACCACCCGGCCGATGCCGGCGATGCTCAGCGCGGTGCTCTCGTCGGTGTCGGCGCGCGCCTCGGTCGCGGTCGGTGGCCTCTCCCGGCCGGCTTGCGAGGCCAGCCAGTACTCGTGGATGCGCGAGACCAGGAACACCTCGTAGTCCATCGCCAGCCCAAAAGCGATGCAGAACAACAAGACTGGGATGTTGGCGTTCAGCGTCCCGTTGGGCGTGGTACCCAGCGCGCCCAGGTTGCCGTCCTGGAAGATCCACACCATCGCCCCGAATGCCGCCGTCAGCGACAACACGTTGCACACCAGCGCCTGCAGCGGCAGCACCACGCTGCCGGTGAGCAAGAACAGCAGCATGAAGGTGATCAGGGCGATCAGCCCGAACACCGACGGCAGTCGCTTGGTGATCGCATCGACGCTGTCGCGGTTGATCTGGGCCAGGCCGGTCATCTGCACCGACCGCCCGGCCGGCCCGTCGACCCGATGCAGCCGGTCGAGTTGGGTGTTCGAGGCCTGTGAATACAGCGGCGCCGTGCTGTCCACGGTGAGGAATGCGCTGCCGTTGGCCATGCCGGTGGGCGCGGCGGGCGGCCCCACCCGGTTTCCGGCCACGAACGTCCCGGTCGGCGCGCTGACCGCGGAGACGTCGGGCACCCGGGACAGGTCGGCGGCGTAGCGCTGCAGTTCGCCCGGGGTCACGCCGTGGGCGTCCGGGACGACGACGGACGCCGAGTTCCCCAGCCCGTTGGCGAAATCGTTGTCCAGCATGTCGGCCACCTGACGCGCCGACGCCGATCGGGGGAGCACGCGCTCGTCGGGAAAGCCCCACTTCACACCCAGAAACGGGACCCCCAGCACCAGCAGCAGCGCCACGACGCTCAGGCCGGCCGGCACGGCGCGGCGCAGGACGAACTTGGTCGATCGGTACCAGAACTGCGCCACGAGCGGCTTGTGCGCGTGATCGCGGAACGGCCGCTGCCCGTGCAGGATACGGTGCAGCACCCGCCGGGCGTCCATCGTGTCCAGTCGTGGCCCCAGCAGCACGATCGCGGCCGGGGTGACGACCACGGTCGCGATCGCGACGATGGCCGCGGTGGCCACGATGGTGTAGGCGGAAGACTTCAGGAAGTACATCGGGAACAACGCCATCACCGCCATTGACAACCCGACCGTGGTGGCAGAGAACAGCACCGTCCTGCCCGCAGTGGCCATGGTCCGCATCAGCGCCTGGTATCGATCCATCTGCCGCATCAGCTCCTGTTTCCGGTCCCCGGTGCGGGCCAGTTCCTCGCGGTAGCGGGTGATGATCAGCAGGTTGTAGTCGATCGCCAGGGCGAGGCCCATCGCGATGCTGAGGTCCAGGGCGTACGTCGACACATCGGTGGCGAAGCTGATCAGCCGCAACACCGACATGGTGCACACGATGGCCAACGTGCCCAACACGATCGGCATTGCAGCGGCGACCACGCCGCCGAGCACCCAGACCAGCACCGCGAAGCTCAACGGAATCGCGATGGACTCCATCAGCAGCAGATCGCGCTGGTTCTGGTCATTGATCTGCGCATACGCGACGGCCATGCCGCCGGCGCGCACGGTCACACCGTCGCGGTCATGCACGAGGTCCTTGGCCAGCGTGCTGGCGTATCGCTGCGCGTCGTTCTCCCCACCCTTGAGGCCGGCCACGATCATTCCGGACTTGTCGTCCTTGCTGATCAGCTGTGCCGCGGCCGCCGGTGGCGACGTCCACGCCGACGACACGTTGAGCACATACGGCGAACGTTTCAGCTGGTCGGCGATCTCGGTGCCGACCCGGCGGGCCTGCTCGTGGCGGGCGCCGGTCGGGGCGCTGACCACGATCAGCATCTGCTGATCGGTCTGGTTGAACTTGTCCCGAAGGGTGTCGGTCGCCCGCGAGGACTCCGAGGTCGGGTCCTGAAAACCCCCACCGGAAAGGCCGTTGACCACCGGAAGCCCGAAGATCGCGGCCCCCAGAAACACCAGCACCGCGATCGCGATGATGCGGCGCGGCGCGGCGATGGCAAGCCGGGTGATTACTTGCAGCATGGCGTATCGCCTACCCGAAACCGCGCCCTTTGACCCGCCCGGTATTGAATTGCTCACATCAGCGCGCATTTCGTGGCGCACGATGTCGGTTCGAGGTTTGACGCTCGGGTGCTCGGGTATCGAATCTAAAAGCGCACTCCGGTACTTGCATTCGGTGTGCGCAGTGCCGGTTTGGCTGGGCTACAACCAGATTGGATGCGCAATGGATGACACGGACGACGGCACCAATATTCGGCATCCCACCGATGACGACTGGCAGGCGGTCTTCGAGAATCAGGCCCGGACATTCGGCGACCCGGTGGGCCCCGAAGACCTCGAGGCGTGGAAACGCCGAGTCAGCCTCGACGACATTCTCATTGCCGAGGACGTCTCCGATCCGGAGCACCCGAATCTGGTGGGAACGTCCATCATCTACCGCTCGCGGCTCACCGTGCCGGGTGGTGCCACTCTGCGGGTGGCGTGGCTGACCATGATCGCCGTCGCGTCAACGCATCAGGGCAAGGGACTATGGGCGCAGCTCAGCGCCAAGGGACTTGGCATACTGCTGGACCGCGGCTATCCGATCGTGTGTGGCGTCCCGACGCAGACCGCGATGTACGACGGTTTCGGCGCCGGCGTGTCGAGCTACAGTCGCACCTACGCCATCGACCGCCGTTTCGCGAAGTTGCGCAACAAGCCGAGCCGGATCCGGACGCGCGAGGTCAACGCCGCCGAGGCGCGACGGCACCTGCCCGAGCTCTACGAACGATGGTGTGCCGCAACCAATGGCGCGATATCGCGGGACGACGCGTGGTGGGCCGACTCGCTGGACGACCGACCGACCCAGCGCGGCAACGGATCTGCGCTGCATTACACCATTCATCCCGACGGCTTCCTGACCTACCGGGTCGTCGGCTCGCACCAGCACGCGTTCCGCCCGCCGCTGGGCACCGTGGTCGTCGAAGACTTCTGCCCCATCACCGATGAAGCGCACACCGAACTGCTGCAGACGCTCCTGGTCTTGGAGATGTTCTACCGCATCGAGATCGATGTGCCCCCCGACGATCCGCTGCCGCTCAAACTCGTCGACCAGCGCGCCGCCGAGACCAAGGGTATGAGCGACTTCCTGTGGGTGCGCATCAACGACGTCCCCGAAGCGCTCGGCGCCCGCAGCTATGGCGCCGACGCCGACATCGTGCTGGAGGTCACAGACCCGCTCGGGCTGGCGGGCGGGCGTTTCCAGCTGCAGATCCGCGACGGCGCCGGTAAGTGCACGCCCCACGACGGCTCGCCCGACATCGAGATCGGGCTGGCCGACTTGGCCACCATCTACATGGGGGCGCATCGCGCTTCCCAGCTGGCCCGCGCGAACCGGATCACCGAGGTGCGCCAGGGGGCGCTGGCCGAGCTGGACGCGGCCTTCGGCACCGACCGCGCGCCCTTCTGCGGCAC
This sequence comes from Mycobacterium sp. MUNTM1, assembly GCF_054660795.1. Classification (NCBI taxonomy): domain Bacteria; kingdom Bacillati; phylum Actinomycetota; class Actinomycetes; order Mycobacteriales; family Mycobacteriaceae; genus Mycobacterium; species Mycobacterium sp. MUNTM1. The sequence continues at coordinate 22,659 of NZ_BAAGDE010000032.1, read as the reverse complement.
CGTGTTGTAAACGAAACCCGCTATGCGACAGCCACTTTCACTGGCGCACGGAATTGCGCGGCGAAGGGTCGACGGCAGCCAGGCGACGGCCGACCAGGGTGAGCTCGGACTGTTACCGGCCCGCCCGTCCCCGGGCCGCTATCCTGGAACGAGGTCGGGATTTCACTCCGTGGCGCAACGCCTGTTATTGTCGCCTACGCGGTCTCGGCCGACCACAAGCGCCGTTAGCTCAGTTGGTAGAGCAGCTGACTCTTAATCAGCGGGTCCGGGGTTCGAAACCCTGACGGCGCACCAGCCCACCAAAGATCTATTTGGTGGCGTCTGAACTTCGATGGGAGTTCGCCCGATGGGTAACAATCTCCGAGAACTCCTTTTCCCCGTGGCCCCGGCAGCCCTACCATCTCTGCGACGGGGTTTTTCAGAGGGGATTTGTGAAAACTGAGCTGAAGTGGGTCGAACCCTACGAGGGCCACTTCCACGCCAACATCGACGACCGCAGCGAGTTCCGCGTCCATGCGGTCTCGACGGGCGGCTTCCGCGCCGAGCGCGTCGATGACGGCTTGGTGCACCACGACCTGGGCCGGGCCGGCACCGCCGCCGAGGCGCAAGCGATCTGTCAGGACCTGTACACCCGGACCATGCGGCGCGCCGCATGGGAGGCCTACATGGCCGAGAACGACCCGCCCGGCTGGAAGTAAGCCGACCACCCTCACCGTGGGCGACGCACCAGTTGCCGTCGTATCTCATCGCGAAAGCCCCTCCTAGAAGGTAATTTCTTGCTGGCACCGATCGGCGCCTGAAGCGCCGACAGGCCCCCTTGAGACACGCTGCGTCGAAGGAGCTGCAATGGGGTTCATCCGGCCCAACCTGCCCGTCGTCGACATGGCCGAATGGAGCGCCCGCTCACGCGCCGAGCGGATCGTGCCGATGGCGCGCCACATCGCCGAGCACGGCTTCGGCACCCCCCTGGTGATGCACGTGATGTACGGCGTGAAGATCGCGCTATACGTCCTCGGCGGCTGGCTGTTCGCGTGGTCGACGTCCGGCATCGGCGGCTTCACCCGGGTCGGCGCGTGGTGGTCGGAGCCGATCGTGTTCCAGAAGGCCGTGCTCTACACGATGCTGTTCGAAGTCATCGGCCTCGGTTGCTGCTTCGGCCCGTTGGCCGGGCGCTACTTCCCGCCGATGGGGTCGATCCTGTACTGGCTGCGGCCCGGCACCATCCGGTTGCCACCGTGGCCGACCCGGGCGCCGTTGACCAACGGCAGCAACCGGACCCCGTTCGACGCGTTGCTCTACGGCATTTTGCTGGCGCTGCTCGTGTCCGCGCTGCTGGCCGACGGCAGCGGGCCAATTCCCGCTCTGCACACGGTGATCGGTGTGCTGCCGTGGTGGCGGACCGTCGCGATTCTGGTGGTGCTGGCCGCGCTCAGCCTGCGCGACAAGGTGATCTTTCTGGCCGCGCGGGGCGAGGTGTATGCGCCGCTGGCGCTGACGTTTCTGTTCGCCGGGCCCGACATCGTCGTCGGGGCCAAGGTCATATTCATGGTGATCTGGCTGGGCGCGGCGACCTCGAAGCTCAACAAGCACTTCCCGTTCGTGATCTCGACCATGCTGGCGAACAATCCGTTCATCCCGTCGGGCCCGCTCAAGCGGTCGATGTTCAAGCACCATCCGGACGACCTGCGGCCCAGCGCGTTGGCGGGCTTCATCGCGCATTTCTCGACCGCGGTGGAAGGTCTGGTGCCGCTGGTGCTCTTCTTCTCGCACGGCGGGTGGCCGACGGCCCTCGCCGCCTTCGTGATGATCGTGTTCCACCTGAACATCCTGTTGGCCTTCCCGATGGGTGTGCCGCTGGAGTGGAACGTGTTCATGATCTTCGGGGTGCTGTGGCTGTTCGTCGCGCACGCGCGCCTGGGGTTGTCGGACGTCGCCCATCCGCTGCCGATCGCCGCCCTGTTCGCGGTCATCACCGGCACCGTCGTCGTCGGGAACCTCTACCCGCGCAAGGTCTCGTTCCTGCCCGGCATGCGTTACTACGCCGGCAACTGGGACACCACGCTGTGGTGCGTGCGGCCGTCGGCCGACGAGAAGTTCCGCGTCGGGTCGCGCGCCCTGGGCCCGATGCAGCACCTGCAGCTCGAGCGGTTGTACGGCAGCAAAGAGGAAACCCTGATCCCCCTGCACCTCGCCCTGGCGTTCCGCGGCATGAACACGCACGGACGCGCGCTGATGACCCTGGCGCACCGGGCTATGGCCTACTACGACGAGGACGATTACAACCTGTGCGAGGGCGAAGTCCTGTGCTCAATGGTTCTCGGCTGGAACTTCGGCGACGGGCACATGCACAACGAGTGCCTGATCGAGGCGCTGCAGCAGCGGTGCGGGTTCGAGCCGGGCGAGGTGCGGGTCGTCATCCTGGATGCCCAGCCCATCCACCACCAGCGGCAGGAATACCGGCTGGTCGACGCCGCGACGGGCGAATTCGAGCGTGGCTACTGCGACGTCGACGACATGGCCACCAACCAGCCCTGGGCCGACGACATCCCGGTTTACGTCCAGGCCCGGCGCGTCACCGATTCCTGACGCGGCGCACCGCCACCACCACGACGAGGGCCCCGACCCCGGCCAGCGAGGCCAGCACCACCGGCTTCTGCACGAATCCGATCACCCGGATCTTGAGGTCGTCGGCGAGGCGCCGAGGGTTGGCCCGCTCGGCAAGCGTGTCGACGGTGGCCGCGAGCTGGTCACGGGCGACGTCGATGTCCTGCTTGATGGCTTCGGGGTCCCGGTCCGCCACTGTGTCCTCCAAGTCGCCCAGTATCCGGCTCATGCACCTGCCCGAACTACCCTAGATCAGCTGGCGGTAACCCCAACGCTCCGGTGAACAGAAAGGGACCCACCTTGACCGAGACCACGCGGCTTGCACCGGGCGACAAAGCGCCCTCCTTCAGCCTGCCCGACGCCGACGCCAACTTGGTTTCCCTGGCCGACTACAAGGGGCGTCGCGTCGTCGTGTACTTCTACCCGGCCGCGTCGACGCCGGGCTGCACGAAGCAGGCGTGCGACTTTCGGGACAGCCTGGCCGAGCTCAACGGCGCCGGCCTCGAGGTCATCGGAATCTCCCCCGACAAGCCGGAGAAGCTGGCCAAGTTCCGCGACGCCGAGAAGCTGACGTTCCCGCTGCTGTCCGACCCCGAACGCAAGGTCCTGAGCGCGTATGGCGCCTACGGCGAGAAGCAGATGTACGGCAAGACGGTCACCGGCGTCATCCGCTCGACGTTCGTGGTCGACGAGAAGGGCAAGATCGCCGTCGCGCAGTACAACGTGAAGGCCACCGGCCACGTCGCCAAGCTGCGCCGCGACCTGTCGGTGTAGCCCGAAAATTGACCGGCCAATAACGCTGCCTAGCAGGTGACGGATGGGCCACCTTTCATGGGGCAGTAGGGAAGCACGCAGCTCACCGACGTTGTTGAGACGGCGAACGCCAGCAGTACCGCAATCAAGATCCTCTTACCCCTCATGGCGTTCCTCCCCAGTCGTTGTCCAGCTGTCCCCATTGCCCAACCTCCGTGGCAAGTAAAACAAAGTGGCACTTCCTTTTTTGCCGCTTCGCTCACAAAGTGCGGCGCAAAAGCGCGTCGTACGCCACTCACGACCTTTCCGCTTTCCGCCTAGCGACGATCAACCGATGACGGCGGCCTCGTGATACTCGGTGATAGGCCGCGCGACCCCCTGTTCGTCGCAGACCCGTTGCAGCTTCTCCAGCGTCTCGTCAATCCCCGGTCCACGCCGCTTGCCGGGGGTGAAGGTGGCCGGTAGGTGCTGCATGCCCTGGATCACGCCGATCGTCGGATAGTGCACGGTGCCCTCGGGGTCGCAGCGGTAGTCGGGCATCCGGTCGAGGACCGCCGTGAGCATCGACTTGAACACGACCCGCGCGACGTTGGACCCGATGCAGCGATGGATGCCGAGCCCGAAGCTGAAGTGCCGGTTGTTCTTTCGGCTGAGGTCCAGTCGGTTCGGATCGGGAAACACTGAGGGGTCGCGGTTGGCCATCGCCCAGGACAGCCACAGGCGATCGCCCTCCTTGAACCGCGTGCCCGCGATTTCGAGATCGGCGGCGATCGTGCGACCGTCGCCCGGCGCGGGCGTGAAGTAACGCAGGAATTCCTCGGTCGCCGAGTCGAGCAGCGTTTCCGATTCCCGCCTCAGCAGCTCGCGCTGCTCGGGATTCTCGCCCAGCCATTCCAGCGCGTGCGCGGTCAGCGCCGTCGTCGTGTCGAAACCCCCGCCGATGATCAGGCCGAGCATGCCGAGCAGTTCGGCGTCGGGAGCGGGTTCGCCGTCGATCTTCAGCCTGGCCAGCGCGTCCACTATCCCTGGGCGCGGGTTCTCGCGGATCTCGAGGAGGTGGTTGAACAGGTCCGCGCCCATCGCCATCGTCTGCTCCAAAACCCTTGGGGCGTCCGGGGAATCGGCGGGCGTGTAGACATTGGCGTGGGCCGGCTCGCAGTACAGCTGCCACTTCTTCAGCGGAACGCCCATGATCGCCAGCGTCAGGACGGCGGGCACCACGTTCGCGAGATCGTCGACGAAGTCGATCCGCCCGGCTTCGATTTTCTCGTCGATACTCGCCCGCACGATCTCGTCCACGAACGGCTTCCAACGCTTGACGGCCGCCGGCGACAGGTAGGGGTTGAGGATGCTGCGGTAGGCGGAGTGCTCGGGTTCGTCCATCTCGAGCATGCCGCCGCGGACTCCGGTGCCCTGCGGCAGCGTGGGAATCGTGATGCCCTTATAGCCGGTGCCTTCGCCGGTGACGTCGTGGTCGTTGGACACGTGCGGGCATCGGGCGAGCTCGAAGACTTCCCGGTTGCCCGCAGCCACCCAATGCCCGTCATAGGTGTCGGTCCAGGCCACCGGGCACCTGGCGTGCATCTCCTCGGTGATCGCGGCGAACCGCTCGCGGTACTCCGGGGTGTGGCGATCAAAGTGGTAACGGTTGGTCTTGCCGGCGTCTTCGGTCAGGGTGTTTTCCGTGCTCACGGTGGCGTCTCCTGCGGACGGGTGGCTGCATCTAGAAGCAGTATGCAGCGAGACTGCCGGTCTCGTTAAGCATTCTCTCGGTCGAGTTTTCCGCTCACCCCAGGTTCGCCAGCAGTAGCGCCTCACTGATCGCCGCCCGCTCCAGCACGCCCAAGTGCAGGCTCTCGTTGATGCTGTGCGCCTGCGTTGCCGGGTCCTCCACGCCGGTGACCAGAATCTTCGCCTCCGGAAAGGCCTCGGCGAACTCGGCGATGAACGGGATCGACCCGCCCATGCCCATGTCGATCGCGTCGACGCCCCACGCCTGCCGGAACGCGGCCCGCGCGGCGTCGTAGACGTTGCCGCTGGCATCGATGGCGTAGGGCTCGCCGACGTCGCCGCGGGTCACGCTGACGTGCGCGCCCCAGGGGGCGTGCTGCTGCAGGTGCGCGGACAAGGCGTCCAGGTGCGCCGCCGCGTCACCGCCGGGCGCGACGCGCATGCTGATCTTGGCGCGGGCCCGCGGGATCAGCGTGTTCGACGCCTTCTCGATGGGTGTGGTGTCGATGCCGATCACGGTGATCGCGGGCTTGGCCCACAGCCGCTGCGGCGCCGAGCCCGAACCGATTTCGGACACCCCGTCCAGCAGCCCGGAGTCGGCACGCACCCGTTCGGGCGGGTAATCGACTGCCGCGGCGGTGCTTTCGTGCAGGCCGGCGACGGCCACATTCCCGTCGTCGTCGTGCAGGCTGGCCAATAGCCGCACCAGGGCGCTGAGCGCGTCGGGCACCACGCCGCCCCAGATGCCGGAGTGCAGGCCGTGGTCGAGCGTGGCGACTTCGACGACGCAATCGACCAGACCGCGCAGCGTCACCGTCAGCGCCGGGATTTCGGTGCTCCAGTTGTCCGAGTCGGCGATGACGATCACGTCGGCGGCCAGCGCGTCGCGGTGCGCGGCCAGCAGCCGACCCAAAGACGGCGACCCGGATTCCTCCTCGCCCTCGACGAACACGGTCACGCCCACCGGCGGCCGGCCGCCGTGCGCCCGAAACGCCGCCAAATGCGTTGCGATGCCGGCCTTGTCGTCGGCGCTGCCGCGTCCGTAAAGCCGGCCGTCGCGCTCGGTGGGCTCGAAGGGCGGCGACACCCATTGGCCGCGGTCGCCCTCGGGCTGGACGTCGTGGTGGGCGTACAGCAGCACGGTCGGCGCGCCGGGGGGCGCCGGGTGGCGGGCGATGACCGCGGGCGCTCCCCCTTCGCTGACGATCTGTATGTCGCCGAAACCGGCCTGCGACAACAGATCCGCGACGGCCTGCGCGCTGCGGTGTACCTCGTCGCGGCGGGCGGGGTCGGCCCACACCGACTCGATGCGCACCAGGTCTTCCAGATCGCGGCGCACCGACGGCAGCACCTCGCGGACGCGCTCAACCAGATCGCTCATGGGATCGAGGCTAGTCGGCGGTCGTCTCCAGGATCGCCACCGCGGCCGCGGTATCGCCCTCGTGCGTCAGCGAGACGTGAATGATCACGTCGGCCAGGTGTTTGGCGATGTCGCCGCTGAGCCGAACCCGCGGACGCCCCCACATGTCGGTGACGACCTCGATGTCGCGGTGGATGTCCTCCGGCAGCACCGGCCGCTGGGCGAACCGCGATCCCGACCACGCCTTGATCACGGCCTCCTTCGCGGCCCAGCGGGCCGCCAGGTGACGAGCCGCCGACGAACTCTTGTCCGACGCGTCGCGGCGCTCCCCCGGGGTGAACGTCTCGGAGAAGACGGTTCCCGGCTGGTCGACCTGCTCGGCGAAATCAGGGATAGAGACGAGATCGATCCCCACACCGACAATTCCCATGGGTCGCCAGGCTAACGGACCGGCGTCATCCGGCAGAGACCTGGTAGGTCTCGCCGTCACCCAGGCGCGAATCCGGGTTCAGCAGCATCGCCGCCTCCTGACGCTTCTCGGACTCGTCGTGGTCGAAGCGGCGGTTCGGTGGCCGCTCGTACATCGGCGCGCCACCCGCGATCGCCGATGCCAGCCGCCGCTGACCGGCCAGCAGGCGCGCATCCGCGCGCCGCTGGTAGTCCGCACGCTGCTCCGGGTCGAGCGCGGCGACGAACGCCTGCGGGTGCACCAGCGCCACCAGCCCCGAAACATGGCCGAACCCAAGGCTGGTCACCAAGCCCGCCTTGAGCGGGAACTTCTCCCCAAGCCGCAGGGTCTCGCGCACCCACACGAAGTGGGCCGAGCCGGCCAGCTCGTCGTCGACGCAATCCAGGCTGCGGTTGGGCGGGACCACCCCGTCGCGCAGCATCTGGCACAGGCCCATCATCTGGAAGACCGCCGCGCCGCCCTTGGCGTGCCCGGTGAGGCTCTTCTGCGACACCACGAACAGCGGCGCGCCCTCGGAGCGGCCGAGCGAATCCGCAAGCCGCTCGTGCAGTTCGGTCTCGTTGGGATCGTTGGCCAGGGTCGACGTGTCGTGCTTGGAGATCACCGCGATGTCGTCGGCGCCCACACCGAGCCTACCCAACGACCGCGCCAGCGCCGAATCCTTGCCGCCACGACCGGCGCCCAGCGCGCCCAGCCCCGGCGCCGGGATCGACGTGTGCACGCCGTCGGCGAACGACTGCGCGTAGGCCACCACGGCCAGCACCGGCAGACCCATCTTGAGCGCCAGGTCGCCGCGCGCCAGCAGGATGGTGCCGCCGCCCTGCGCCTCGAGGAACCCCAGCCGGCGACGATCGTTGGGCCGGGAGAACTTCGAGTCGTGGATGCCGCGGCCGCGCATCATGCCGGTGTCGGCGGTGGCCGCCATGTCACCGAAGCCGATGATGGCTTCCAGCGTCAGGTCGTCGAATCCGCCGGCGACCACCAGCTCGGCCTTGCCGAGACGGATCTTGTCGACGCCCTCCTCGACCGACACCGCCGCGGTCGCGCATGCGCCCACCGGGTGGATCATCGCGCCGTAGCTGCCCACGTAGCTCTGAATGACATGCGCGGCAACGACGTTCGGCAGAACCTCCTGCAGGATGTCGTTCGGCTTGTTCCGGCCGAGCAGGTTGCCGTGGTACATCGTCTGCATCGACGTCATGCCGCCCATGCCGGTGCCCTGCGTGCTGGCCACCAGGCCCGGGTGCACCCATCGCATCAACTCGGCCGGGGTGAATCCCGAGGACAGGAACGCGTCGACGGTCGCGACGATGTTCCACAGCGCAACCCGGTCGGTCGAGCTGGCCATGTCCTGGCTGATGCCGAACACGGTCGGGTCGAACCCTGTCGGGATCTGCGCGCCGACCGTCCGCGACAGCTTGGTCTTACGCGGCACCCGAATCTCGGTGCCCGCCTTGCGGATGACCTGCCAGTCACTGGAGTCGGGCACCGGCCGGATGACCGTGTGTTCCGGATCGAACTCGACGAAGGCCCGCGCGTCGGCCTCCGAGGACACCACGAACGCGAAGTCCTTGTCCAGGAACACCGACACCAGCAGCGGCGACGCGTGATCGGGGTCGATCGCGCCGTCGTCGACGAACTCGCGGATGCCGCAGCGCTCGACGACGGTGTCGTGGTAGCGCTCGACCAGTTCGGACTCGTCGACCAGATCACCGGATTGCGTGTCGTACCAACCAGGTTGGGGGTCATCCTCCCAGCGGATCAGGCCGGTGGTCCAGGCCAGCTCCAGGACACCGGCCGCCGACAGTTCGTTGTCGACCTCCATCTCGAAGCGAGTCCGCGACGAGCCGTAGGGGCCGAGTTCCGCGCCGCCGACGATGACCACCAGGTCGGCTGGGTCGACGTCCAGGTCCGCCCATTCCGGCGGCGGCGCCGGGGTGAAGCCGCGCGGCGGGGACGGCAGCGCGGCGATGGTGCCCTCGGCGCCGGCCTCCCCGGCCGCCTCTTCACTCGAGGTGACCTGCTCGCGGGCCTTGGCGGCCAGCTCGGCCATGTCGAGGTTGGCCTCGCCCAGCCCGCCCGTCAGGTCAGCCTTGATCGGCGCACCGGCCGCGGCCACCTTCGACTCGATGTCGCAGAGGGACAACAACATTGACGCCATCTCGTCGGTCGAGTAGGTGGTGACGCCGGCCTCCTCGACCGCATCGACGATGGCGTCGTTGTGGCCCATCAGCCCGGTGCCGCGGGTCCAGCCGATCAGCGCGTGCGCCAGGCTGACCCGGGACGCCCACGACGACTCGGGGTGCCAGCGGCTCACCAGGGCGTCCAGCGCCGACTTGGCTTCGCCGTAAGCGCCGTCGCCGCCGAACATTCCGCGGTTCGGTGAGCCCGGCAGCACCACGTGCAGCCGCGACGCGATGTCGCGCTCGGCGCCGATCTTCGACAGGCCGCCGATCAGCCGCTGTACCGCCCACAGCAGCACCTTCATCTCCATCTCGGAGCGCGAGCCGGCCTCGGACAGGTCGCCCGCGACCCGCGGTGCGGCGAACGGGAACAGCAGCGTCGGGGTCTGCGCATCCTTGATGTGAATCGATTGCGGCCCAAGGCTTTCGTTCTGTTCGGTGCCCACCCACTCGACCAGAGCGTCGATGTCGGAGTAGGACGCCATGTTGGCCGCGACGACCCACAGCGCCGCGCCGAACCGGGCGTGGTCACGGTAGAGCGCGCGGTAGAACGCCAGCCGCTCGTCGTCCAGCTTGGACGTCGTGGCGATGACGGTGGCACCGCCGTCGAGCAGCCGCCCGACCACCGATGCGGCGATCGAGCCCTTGGAAGCGCCCGTCACCACCGCGACTTCGTGGCTGTAAGGGCCGGGGTCCGGGTTCTCGGCGCCGGCCGCGATCCGCCCGTACAGCGACGCGTGAATCTGCCGGCCCGCGGACAGGGCCTTGCCCTGCCACCAGGTGGCCTGCGTGGCCACGACATGGCCTGCGCCCTCGAACCTTTCGGACAGCTCCAGCCAGCGGGCGTCGATGTCACCCTCGTCGGCCAGCCAGAGCTTGACCAGGTCTTCGCGGGCGCTGGCCCACCGGTCGTCGAACAGCACGGCCTTCTTCGGCTCGAACACCGGCGCCACCAGCCGCGGCCAGTCGGCGCCGAGTTCGGTGGTCACCAGGTCGATGAGCTCGGCATCGGTGGCCGCCGGCGAAGCGCTGACCGGGTCGTCCAGGCCAAGCTGGTTGAGCACCAGGCGCGCCGCCGAGGCCAGCACGCCGTCGCGGCCGGTGATCTGGTCGGTGAATTCGCCCAGCGCGGCGGCATCGATGGTCGCACCGCCGCCGCCTCCGCCCGAGGACGGCAGCGCCACCGCGATGCCACGACGCGCGGCGACGGAAGCCACCGCGGCGTCGATCGCCTTGTCGACGGCTGCCGCGTCGGCCAGTGCACCCTCGTGCAGGTGGCCCATCGCGCCGCCCCGGACGCTGGTCCCCTCGCGGGTGCCCAGCGCGACCTCGACCGTGACGTGCTTGGCCCAGCCCTCGCCGAGCTCCCAGGTCTTCTTGACCCGCTCGGCGATGGCCCCGGGTCGCTTACCGGAGGGCCCCAGCACCGTGCGCAGCTGGTCGTTGATCGCGTCGGAAAGCACTGGGCCGTAAGGCTTGTAGGTGCGCGCCAGCTTGGTGACCTGCGCGCGCAGCCCGGCCAGGTCGGCTTCGGCGGCGCCGTCGATGGCGCCCAGGTTCAGCTCCGAACCCAGGTCCACCAGCAGCTGGTTGCGCCGCGACGACGCGCCGTCGGTGATGGATTCGATGGAGTCCAGCTCCTCGATCTGGTCGATGCGCATCTTGGCCGACAGCGCGATCAGCGCCAGGGTGGCATCGGCGGCGTCGAACCCGATGTCGTCCGGTCGGGCCGCGCCCGACGGCGCGGTCGGCGCGGCGGCGGGGGCCGCCGGTGCGGCCGCGGCTGCCTCCGGTGCCGACGCACTGTCGGCCGGCGTCTCCGGCTCGTCCTCGGGCTCCGGCTCGGGGTCGGTGTCGGTGGCGAACAACACCGCGGCGTCACGCTCGGCGTTGAGCACTTCCACTGTGCTGTGGGCATATTCGGGAAGCTTCAGCGTGTTGGTGGCCAGGCCCGCGACGGTCGGTGCGGACTTCACGCCGATCTCGACGAAGCGCTCCACGCCCAGGCCGCCGGCGGGCTCCTCGGTGAACAGCAGGTCCTGGGTTTCGATCCAGCGCACCGGGCTGGCGAATTGCCATGCCAGCAGCTCGATCAGGACGATCCGGGCCATCTCGATGCGGCGCTCGGCACGCCAGGTCTCGTAGTCGGCGAGGATCGGGTCGAGCGGCTCGGCCGGCACCAGGTCGCGGATCTCCTGGATGAAGTCGCGGTCCAGGGTGAACGGCCGCGGCACCAAGTTGGGGATGTAGCGCCCGATGATCACGTCAGGATCCTTGTCGCGCGGCATGACCCGGTCGAGCGATCGCCGGAACTCCGCCACACCGACCCGCAGCACGCGCGAGTGGAACGGCACGTCGATCCCGGGCACCAAGATGAACGAGCGCTTGCCGCCGGTGATCTCGCGGCGCCGCTCCACCTCTTCCTCGAGCACCTCCAGGCCGCGCACGGTGCCGGCGATCGCGTACTGCGACCCGCGCAGGTTGAAGTTGACGATCTCGAGGAACTCGCCGGTGCTCTCGGCGATGCCCGCGACAAACCCGGGGACCTCGTCGTCCGGCAGGTCGATCTGCGACGGCCGGATGGCGGCCAGCCGGTAGTTGGACCGGCCCAGCTCGTCGCGCGGCACGATGTCGTGCATCTTCGATCCGCGGTGAAACACCGTCTCCAGCAGAGCTTCCAGCTCATAGATGCCGGTCACGCAGGCCAGCGCGGTGTACTCGCCGACGGAGTGGCCGCAGGCGATCGCACCCTCGACGAAGGCGCCCTGCTCGCGCATCTCGGCAACCTGCGCCGCGGCCACCGTCGCCATCGCGACCTGGGTGAACTGCGTCAGGTACAGCACGCCCTCGGGGTGGTTGTAGTGCACACCGCTGGCGATGATGCTGGTCGGGTTGTCTCGCACCACATGCAGAACCGAGAAGCCCAGGGTGTCGCGGGTGAACTTGTCCGCCTTGTCCCACACCTTGCGGGCGGCCTTGGACCGGGCCCGGACGTCCATGCCCATGCCCTTGTGCTGAATGCCCTGACCGGGGAACGCGTAGACGGTGTGCGGGGCCGCCAGGCGGGCCGTCGCCGACATCACCAGATCCGAACCGATCTTGGCGGTGACCTCCAAAACCTCTGCGCCCTGGTCGATTCCGACCCGATCGACGCGGAACGCGACCTCGTCGCCGGGTCGCACCATGCCCAGGAAGCGCGCGGTCCAGCCGATCAGCCGTGCCGGCGGGCGGGCTTGACCATCGGTGGCGGTCACCGCGTGCTGGGCGGCGGCCGACAGCCACATGCCGTGCACGATGGGCGATTCCAGGCCGGCCAGCAGCGCGGCGGCCCGGTCCGTGTGAATGGGGTTGTGGTCACCGGAGACCACCGCGAACGGACGCATGTCGACCGGCGCGGTGATGGTGACGTCGCGCCGGCGCCGGCGCGGGGTGTCGGTCGCGTTCTCCGAGACCGCGCCACCGGCGCGGGTGGGGTCGGCCAGTTCGGCGGCCCCGGTGCGGCCCAGGATGGCGAACCGCTCTTCGAGGGTGGCGATAGCCCGACCGTCGGTGTCGGCGATGGTGACCGAGACCGGGACGACGCGCCCCATGTCCGTGTCGATAGCCGCCGAAGCCGTTGCGGTGATTGTCAATTGCGACTGGGTCACCGGCAGCTTGCCGACCATGTGGGCGGCGTGGTCCAGATGCACCAGGCTCAGCAGGCCCTCGACGACCGGGACGCCGGCGTCGGTGACGGCCGAGCCGATCGCGGAGAATACGGCGGGCCAGCACGGTCCGACGAGCGCGTCGGGCACGGTGGTGAGGCTGGGCGCCAGCGGTTCTCCGAAGGTGGCCGTGACACCGGTGTGGTCGGCGACCCGTTCGGGGTCCCAGTCCACCGTGACCGTGGCCGATCCGTCGGTGACCGCCGGCAGGAACTCCGGCCCGTCGACGCCGGCGGCGATGGCCAGCACCGCACGCATCGCCGTCGCGGCATCCTCGATGGAGACCACCGGGGTGGCGCCGTCAACGGTGTTGGGCGGCAACGTGAATGGGATGTCGATCCACGTGCCCGACACCGGAACGCTGAGCACGACGCGGTCGCCCTCGACCTGAAGCCGTGCGCCGGTGGACGAATGCGTGGCGCGGCGGCTCTCGGGTCCGTCGTGCACCAGCCAGTCGGAGGGGTCGGCGATGCGGTGGACCGGGTTGGTCGCGGTGCGGCCCGCCCATTGGACATCGGGGGCGTCCAGCACGACGGCCAGCGGACCGGTGACGTCGGCGCGGCCCGCCCGGCGTGACGTGACGGCCGTGGGCTCTGCCCCGGCGGCCAGCGCCTCGTCGATGGCTGCCTGCTCGAAGCGGTCCAGCAGTTCGCCGACGGGCTCGTCCATCCGGGTGATGCCCGCGACGGCCGCGGTTCCCGGAATGATGCACACCTGATCGGCGTCGTACCGGGCGTCGTGCGCCTGCCACAGCGAATCGCTGCGCCACCAGCGCCGCACGTCCTTGTCGATCACCGGCACGAAGTTGACCGGCTTGCCCAGCAGCTTGCACAGCGTGACGAAGAACGGGACGTCGGCCGGGTGCAGCTGCACGCGTTCGGCGTCGGGGTAGTGCGCCAGCAGGGTGGCGATCGCCTCGGCCGGATTCTCCAGCAGCCGCGCGCCGTCCTCGGTGGAGCCGTCGAACAGCGTTTCGATGGGACCGAAATCCTGTGTGTGCAAACGGGCTTCGGCGCGCTGCAGCATCTGTTCGAAGCGGTCACGCCAGGTGTCGGCCAGCCACGGGCTGCCGGGTGAGGCGGTGTCGGCGGTGGAATCGCCGTCCCCGATGGTCAGCTCGACGTAGCGCTGCAACCACTGCAGGTAGGTCATCTCGCCGACGTCGCCGAAGTAGGGCTTGGCGGTGTTGGCCATCGCCGCGATGATCTCGTCGCGACGCTCCGCGACGGCATCGGCGTCACCGGCGACCTCGTCGAGAAGCCGGCCGCACCGCGAGGCGCTGTTGTCGATCTCGTGGATGTCCGCACCGAGCTGGCTGCGGCTGGAAGCCATTCCGCCCGAGGCTTTTCCGGCGCCGATCCACTGATCGGTGCCCTGGGTTTCGACCAGCATCCGCTTGACCGACGGCGACGTGGTGGCCTCCTTGGCCGCCATCGCCGCGGTGCCCACCAGGATGCCGTCGATCGGCATCAGCGGGAAGCCGTATGCCTGCGCCCAGCGCCCGGACAGGTATTCGGCCGCGCGCTCCGGCGTGCCGATGCCGCCGCCGACGCAGACGGTGATGTTGGAACGCGACCGCAATTCGGAGTAGGTCGCCAGCAGCAGGTCGTCGAGGTCTTCCCAGGAGTGGTGGCCGCCCGCGCGTCCGCCCTCGATGTGCGCGATCACCGGCTTGGTGGACACCTCGGTCGCGATGCGGATGACCGAGCGGATCTGCTCGACGGTGCCGGGCTTGAAGACGACGTGGCTGATGCCGACCTCGCCCAGCTCCTCGATCAGCTCGACGGCCTCCTCCAGATCCGGTATGCCGGCGCTGACCACCAGACCGTCGATGGCCGCGCCGGACTGGCGTGCCTTCTGCACCAGCCGCTTGCCGCCGACCTGCAGCTTCCACAGATACGGGTCCAGGAACAGCGCGTTGAACTGGTAGGTCCGGCCGTCCTCGAGCAGCCCGGCCAGCTGCTCGATGCGGTCGGCGAAGATCTCCTCGGTGACCTGCCCGCCGCCGGCCAGCTCGGCCCAGTGCCCGGCGTTGGCCGCGGCGGCCACGATGTGGGCGTCGACGGTGGTCGGGGTCATGCCGGCCAGCAGGATCGGCGAGCGCCCGGTGAGCCGGGTGAACTTCGTCGAGAGCTTGACCCGGCCGTCGGGCAGGCGAACCAGGGTCGGGGCGTAGCTGGACCACGCCCGCGCCACCTCGGGGACGGCGCCGACGGTGAATAGGTTGCGCTGCCCGCCGCGGGTCGCCGCAGGCACGATGCCCACGCCGAGCCCACGGATCACCGGCGCGGTAAGCCGGGTGAGGATGTCGCCGGGGCCAAGGTCGAGAATCCAGCGGGCGCCGGCGTCGTTGACCCGGGTGATCTCCTCCACCCAGTCGACCGGACGCACCAGGATGGACTCGGTCAGGTGCCGGGCCAGCTCGACGTCGAGGCCGACCTTCTCGGCCCAGCTGCCGACGATGTCGATGCCGTCGGCGAGGCGGGGCGTGTGGAAGCCCACCTCGACCTGCACCGGGTCGAAAACCGGCGAGAAGACGTCGCCGCCGCGCAGCTTGTTCTTACGGTCGGCTTCTTCCTTCTCCGAGATCTGCTGGCAGTAGAGCTCGAAGCGGGACAGCTGTTCCGGGGTGCCGGTGATCACGACCGAACGGCGGCCGTTGCGGATGGACAACACGGGCGGCAGCACAGTGCGCACGTCCTGCGCGAACTCGTCGAGCAGCCGGCCGATGCGTTCGGGGTCGGCGTTGGTGACCGACACCATCGGCGGGCGGTCACCCAGCACCGAGATGCCGCGCCGACGGGCCACCAGGGTTCCGGCCGCCCCGATCAGCTGGGCCATTGCCAGCAGCTCGGCGTCGCGGGAGCCCCCGGCCTTCAGCGCCTCGACGGCGAGCACACCCTGGGAATGTCCGGCGACGGCGACCGGTGGCGTCGCCTTGAGGTCCATGCCTTGGCGGGCCAGCGCCCGCACGGCCGCGATCTGGGTGAGCAGCACGCCCGGGATCGACACCGCGGCGGAGGTCAGGTGCTTGTCCGACGGAACCGGGTCCTCGGCCGCCAGCGCGCGCACCCACGACAGCGGCTCGAAGCCGATCGGGCGCACCACGACGAGTTCTTTGGCCACCGGCTCGAGGAGCAGGTTGACCTCACCGACCAGCGTTGCCAGGTCGGACTCGATGCCGGCCGACGACACCAGCTCTTCCAGGGTCTCCAGCCAGGCGCTGCCCTGGCCGCCGAATGCCACGGCGTAGGGCTCGCCGGTCGTCAGGCGGTCGACAAGGGCGTGGGCATCCCCGGCTTGTGGGCCCTTGCCTTGGCCGTCGCGGTCAGCGGACACCCGGTCGTGCTCGTGGATCGTCACCTTGTCTGTCTCCCCTGTATGCGTCTTTAGGTCTCGTTCGTCTGGCGGTCACCACCGCCGGGCGGGGTTCTGTCGATGCGGCGTGGTTCAGCGTCGAATCACTAGCCGGGAAAACGGCTGGCCGGTGTGTTGTCGGCGGACCGCCCGGCTGGCGCTGAGCGGCGCGACGGACTCCATCGGCTGCACTAAGAGTGTCATAAGGATCGACCCTCGTTTCGCGTGCTGATCGGTTACTGATGAGTTCTACGCATGGGTAACCGTGTCCTGGGTAACACCCCGTTTCACCGGCGGCGCGAACCCGATTACCAAACCCGCTGCATGAAGGTGGTTACGGTCGAGTAGCTATAACTGCGCAGATCAAGGCAGTCTTGTTATCGAATCGTTATATAAATTTTTTGGGTCGTGGAGTGCCGTCACGGCGCTGTCGGCGGCAACAGACGACGTTCGCCCGCTCGCGCGCGTCCGGAAAATGAGCGAACGAGTGTTTGCTGGAGTTTCTAAGAGTCCGCGCCCCTACGGGGACGGGCGGCGGCGGCGGCCGCTAGGCCCACTGACCGAATTGGGGCTTGAGGATCTCGTTGACGTCCACGCCGACCCCTCCGACGCTGCGTTTGTCGATTTCAACCTGGTGCAAGTTGGCCGCCGGATGGGCATATCCCTTGGGCGAGCCCCAGTTGTGCTGCCAGAAGTAGGAGCCCAATCCGTCGTGCAGCGCCCAGTCGATGGTCTTCGAATTGGCGTACACGCCTGTGCGCTGATGCCCGATAACCGACTCCCAGGATCGCAGATAGGGCGCCACCTGGCTCTTGTACTGCTCGTAGGACGGGTCGTCATCGATCGAGGCATAAATGGGCGCGCTGGCGGGCCCACCGGCCGCGGCGTGCAGCTGCATCCCGCGCTGCGCGTGCTGCAGACCGGCGTTGGCGCCGCCCAGCCAGTCCGCGCTGCTGGCCTTGCCGTACTGGTAGCACGACACGATTTTGAGTCCGTTGCTGTCGAGGTCGCGTGCCTCGGCGACCTGGATCGGCTTGCCCAACATCCAGTTGCCGCCGGGGCGACGGTCCGAGACGTACCGAATCGACCCCACCGCGCCCGCGGCCCGGATCTGGCTGGCCGGAATGACGCCGGCCGCGTAGTCCAGCAGGGTGCCGAGCGACGCCGATGCGGGCGCTGCGCTCAGCGAGGCGCCGGCGGCGCCCAGGCTCAGCAGGGCGGGGGCTACGGCCGCGAGTTTCAGCAGATCGCGCCGTGAAACGGATGACACACGCCACAGGGTACGACACAAATCCCATATGACACATTGATCACACCGGTCACATATGCATCACAGTGCCGCATCGTGCGTTTGAACGGGTTGGCGCGCGGGCAGCACGATGACGCTCACGGCCTCTACGCCGCGCCGCGCGGTCTGCTGGGCGACCTCCTCGAGGAAGTCGGCGGCCGCCGGGCTGATCGATCCCGCCCAGGCGCGAAACCCCTGCACGATCACCGGATCGCGCTCCAGCAGCGGTTGCACGCCCCGCAGCACGCCGACCACCTCGTCGGGCAGGGGGTCGGCCAGCTGCTGGTCGACCCAGCGGCGCGCCAGCTCCGCTGCCGCGGCATCGTCATCGCCCAAGGCGATCACATCGGCGGCCAGGCCGCGCAACCGATCGAACAGCACCTCGCGTCCCCGGGTCTCGGCCAGTTGCGACAACAGGGTGCTGGCCGCCGTTGGAAGCACCATTTGCCCGAACAACGCGGGAACCGGCAGGTCCCATTCGTCGAAGAGGTCGGCATACATCGCGGCGACGGGCGCGGGCAGCGGAGCGCTGAGTCGCCCGATCACCCCGATGCTGTCGCGGTGCGTGGTCGCCAACCGGTGCAGGATGTCCTCGTTGAGGTTGGCGTCGCCGCACTCGGTGGCCGCATCGATGGCCTGGATCAGGCGGTCGATCCGCTCCCGTTGTTGCATCAGTAGCGCGCGGTGCTCGTCGAGCAGGCCGGCCAGCGTGCTGTGCCCGCCTTCGATCAACCGCGCGATGTCATTGATACCGACGCCGAGGCTTCGCATCAGATCGATGCGCAGCAAGTCGAGGACCTGCTCGACGTCGAAGACGCGATAACCGTTGGATAGGTGCTGGGCGTGTAGCAGTCCGATCTTCTCGTAATGGCGAATACGGCCGGAGGCGATACCGGTCAAGGCCGTGACGTCGCCGATCAGTAGCTGCTCAGCCACCCCTTGACCTTACAACTGTGGCAAGGTCTGTACTGGGCAGATGCAACACGATCAGCTCATCGACCTCACCCGGCGCGCGTTGAAGTTGGCGCGGGACAAGGCGACCGATCTCGCTCCGGCCCAGCACACGGTCGATGCGCGTGACTACACGAGTATCGAGCGGCACCACCGGGATCGGGCCATGCTGCTGGCCAGTCCGCAGCTGGTCGGGTACGTCTCGGAACTTCCCGCCCCCGGTGCGTACTGCACGAAGACGGTGATGGGGCGGTCCATCCTGCTGACCCGGACCTCGCAGGGAACGGTCAAGGCGTTCAACAACGTGTGTCTGCATCGCCAGTCGCAGGTGGCGTCGGGTTGCGGCGTCGCCAAGCGGTTCACCTGTCCGTATCACGCCTGGACATACGACAACACGGGGCAGTTGGTGGCCCTTCCGGGACGCGAGGGGTTCCCGGAAGTGGCCATCAAGTCCGACGGGCTGACCGAGCTGCCGGCCACCGAATTCGCCGGATTCCTCTGGGTGGCACTGGATCCCGCAGCGACGCTGGATGTGGCGGCACACCTGGGCCCGCTCGCCGACGAACTCGACTCGTGGGGAATCGGGCGCTGGTCCCCGCTGGGCGAGAAGGTGCTGGACTCCCCTGTCAACTGGAAATTAGCGATCGACACTTTCGCCGAGAACTACCATTTCGCCACCGTCCATCAGCAGACCTTCGGCACGATCGCGCGCAGCAACTGCACGGTGTTCGACTCCTACGGGCCGCACCACCGGCTGATCTTTCCGCTCAACACCATCCGCGAGCTCGATGACGTGCCCGAGGATCAGTGGAGTCCGTTCTACAACGTGGTGGTGATCTATGCGCTGTTCCCCAACATCGTGCTTTCGGTGACGATCGCCAACGGCGAGCTGTTCCGGGTGTACCCCGGGGATCGGCCCGGCAGGTCAATCACCGTCCACCAGAACGCAACACCGCAGGACGTCTCCGATGACGCGGTGGCAGCCGCCGTTCAAGCCGTCTTCGACTATGCACACGCCACCGTGCGCGACGAGGATTACCGGCTGGCCGAGGGGCTGCAAGCCAATCTCGAGTCGGGAGCTCGCGACCATCTGGTGTTCGGCCGCAACGAGCCGGGCCTGCAGCACCGCCACGTCACGTGGGCCCGGGCGCTGTCCGCGTCAGCTGGGGTCGGCTGAGAGCACCGCGATCAGATCGTCGAGAAGCTTTGCCAGCATGTCGTTTTCGACGGGCGCGGAGCGGAACAGCAGCTCGACGGCATCCTTGCGCCGGCCGGCCGCCACCAGCGGCACAACCTGATCCACCATGGCCTGCAAGCTGGGCTCCCCCGGTGCCAGGCTCGCAACGGTAGTGGACAGCACGTCGACGAGTTCCCAATCCCGGTACAACGCCAGCGAGCGTTCGTTGAACGCGAAGCCCGTCACCGGTTTTCCCCACATGGTTCCGCGGTAGCGGTAGGGGCCCTCCATGTACTCGATCGGCAGGCCGTGCGCCGGCGCCGCCACCAACGGCTCGCCGATGAGATCCAGTTGCAGTGTGGGACAGGTGATCCGGTGCCGGTCGGGCATGTACCGCGCCGGGGCGAGGGGCCGTACCAGGGGGCGCACGGCCTCCGGCCATCGCACATAGCTGCTCACCGTGACCTCAAAGTCTTCGGCGCATTCCGGCGCGATCGCGGGGTCCGGGTGGCTTGTGGTGATGCCGGTAAACGGTTGCAGCGCATTGCCATCTGCGCGGTCGAACTGGCGCCAGATGCTCAGGTCGACGCCGTTGTCGAAGTTGATCGTGCGCCATTCGTGCGACCTGGCCCGCGGGTCTCCCCCCGATCCCCCGCCGCCGGCGTACTTGGGGAACCACTGCCGATCGACGTGCCCGCTGGCGCCGGACACCTGCTGGACCACGTCGCCCCAGCGCAGGGTGCCGGTCATCGCCATGCCGGTCTGGAAATAGGAGTAGGTATCGCTTTGACCGAAACAGACGATCTTCCCGTTATACGTCGATGCGCCCACCGGCGTCGGTGCGCGCGTTGGTGTTACGGCCAGGTCCAGTCGCATGGGCCGCCCGGATTGGTCCTGTCCGACCAGGCTGACCCGGTAGGTGTAGGGCAGCAGTTCGCCATCTCCGTTGCGGCTGGTCGTCCACGACGCGGTCCCCACGCTGCTGTGGTAGTTGATGTCGAGATGACCGGACGCCATCGTCAGCTTGCGCTGGGCGCCGGGCTCCATATTGGCCGGCGGCATGTCGTAGTCGGTGAAGGTGCCGTAGTCGCCGGTGTCGAGGTCGAACAGTGCCATCGTGTAGAAGTCCGCGACGACCGTTCCCCCGGGCCGGTTCTTGTTGAAGATGGTCAGGAAGGCAAACGAACGATCGGTCTCGGCGGCGTCAAGCTGACCGGCGATGAACCAGGTGTCCGACTCCTGGTCGAGATGTTCGCCTTCGGCGGCGGGAAACTCCAACTGGCTGTCGCCGGGCACCAATTGGAACGGGTAACTGCGCCAATCGCTGGTCATATCGGGCCTCGCTGCTTTTTTCGCTATGTTAGCGTGAATAGCGAAATTGCGGTCGCGTCCAATCCCCTGAGGAAGTGCCCCGATGACAGAGACTTCCGCCCATCGCTCCTATAACGAGCTGTTCATCGGGGGCCAGTGGCGCAAGCCCGCCAATCCCCAGCAGCTGGCCGTGATCTCGCCGCACTCCGAAGAGCCGGTCGGGCACGTGCAGGTCGCGGGCCCCGAGGACGTCGACGCCGCCGTCGCCGCCGCACGGCGCGCCTTCGATCACGGCCCGTGGCCGCGGATGAGTCATGCCGATCGGATGGCCAAGGTCGAACAACTCGCCGGCATCTACGCCGCCCACGCCGACGAGATGGCCGATCTCATCACCGACGAGATGGGGTCGCCGCGCAGCTTCAGCCGGATGGGCCAGGGGGCGGCCGCCGGGGCGCTGATTCACCTGTCGCTGGCCGCCGCCCGAGGGTTCCCGTGGGAGGAACGCCGCCAGGGTGTGCTCGGCGAAGTCCATCTGCGTAGGGCCCCGGTCGGGGTGGTCGGTGCGATCGTGCCGTGGAACGTTCCGCAGTTTCTGATCATGCCCAAGCTGATCCCGGCGCTGATCGCCGGCTGCACGGTCATCATCAAACCGGCGCCCGAAACGCCTTTGGACGCTTTGTGGTTGGCCGAGATGATCGAGCAGATCGGATTGCCCGAAGGCGTGGTGTCGGTGCTGCCCGGCGGCCCCGAGATCGGCGAGGCGCTGGTCCGCCATCCCGGTGTGGACAAGGTCGCGTTCACCGGTTCCAGTGCGGTCGGCCGCCGGATCGCCGCGCTGTGCGGCGAGCAGCTGAAACGGGTGAGTTTGGAGCTGGGCGGCAAGTCCGCGGCGATCATCCTCGACGACGCCGACATCGCCAAGACGGTGGCCGGCCTGAAGTCCGCGGGGTTGATGAACAATGGTCAGGCGTGCGTCGCGCAAACCCGGATTCTGGTCAGCGACCGTAAACACGACGAGGTGGTAGACGCGCTGGCCGACATGATGTCATCGCTGAACGTCGGCGACCCGACCGACGAGTCGACGGACATCGGACCCCTTGTGGCGCAACGACAACAGCGCCGCGTCCAGGAGTACATCAAGTCGGGCCGCAGCGAGGGAGCCCGCGTCGTGCTCGGCGGGGAACAGAGCCCGTCCGAGCGCGGCTGGTACGTGCAGCCGACACTGTTCGCCGACGCCACCAACGACATGCGCATCGCCCGGGAGGAGATTTTCGGTCCGGTGTTGACGGTGCTGCGCTACCGCGACGAGGACGACGCGGTCCGCATCGCCAACGAGACCGACTACGGCCTGGCCGGTTCGGTGTGGACCGCCGACATCGAACACGGCCTGGAGGTCGCGGCCGCCGTCCGCACCGGAACCTACGGCATCAACATGTACACCCTGGACATCGGCGCACCGTTCGGCGGCTTCAAGCAGTCCGGCATCGGGCGTGAGTTCGGGCCCGAAGGGCTGCACGAGTACGTCGAGCTGCAGACCCTGATTTGCAAGGGCCAGCTGCCGCCGCTATAGGCTTTGCGGTTGTCGGGCACGGCATCAACGACGCGGTGGGCGGCCGGACTATTTACATTGTTCGATGCCGCAACATATTTGGGCTCCAACGGTATGCCGTAGCGATCGATGCCGCATCGAGCTAGACGGTTGTCGGTGGTGGTTGGGGTTGGAAGGGGGTGTACCACCACCACTGGGCGCGTTCGCCGAGGGGTCCGGGGC